>JAVHSB010000037.1:0-1187 GCA_036171955.1 Sideroxydans sp. | reverse complement strand
CGACCAGCGCCTTGAACGGGATCAGGATCAGCAGCAGCAGGACGATCCAGTACCACCCCGCGAGCAGGGTATGCGGATCGAGCAGCATGCCGATGGTGACAAAGAACAGTCCGAGCAGCACGTCGCGGAAGGGTTTGATGTCCTCTTCCACCTGGTAGCGGTATTCGGTTTCGGAAATGATCATGCCGGCGACGAACGCGCCCAGCGCCATGGACAGGCCGCTCATTTCGGTGAGCCAGGCCATGCCGAGGGTAAACAGCAGCACGTTGAGCATGAACAGCTCGGACGATTTCTGCCGTGCCACCAGATGGAACCACGGCCGCAACAGACGCTGGCCGAAAATGAGCAATGCCGCGAGCACCAAGACAGCATTCAGCACGGCCATGCCGAGTGTGGCGACAAGATTGTCGTCATGCGCTGCCAGCGCGGGAATCAGGATGATGAGGGGCACCACGGCCAGATCCTGGAACAGCAATACGCCCATGATCTTCTGGCCGTGCGGGGCATTCAGCTCCGCCCGCTCGACCAGCATCTTGCTGACGATGGCGGTGGAAGACATGGCGAGGATGCCGCCCAGGGCCAGCCCCGCGCCCCAGCCCAGGCCGAAGAACAGCGAGGTGACCATCACCAGCAGCATGGTGGCGACCACCTGCGCCGTGCCGAGCCCGAACACCAGTTTCTGCATGGCATGCAGACGGGCAAGGCTGAATTCGAGACCGATGCTGAACATGAGGAACACCACGCCGAACTCGGCCAGGTGGCGCGTCCCCGGTGCGTCCGGCAACCAGCCCAGCGTATGCGGCCCGATCAGGATGCCGACGATGATGTAGCCCAGCATGGCGGGCAGATGGAGCAAGCGGAACAGCACCACCACGCCGACGGCGGCGGCCAGCAGCACCAGAATCAATTGCAGCGAATCAGTCATGCTGCCGATGATGCCTCATCTTGGTCAAGTTGCAAAATCATCGCGGTCCCATGCGCGCCATTGCCTGCGGAGCGAACTTCAATCCGACAGGGATTTGAATTTGTTGTCGGACTGAAGTCCGACCCACAAAACCTCCGCACATCCCGGCGGGCCGGGTTTCAACCCGACAAGGATTTGAATTTGTTGTCGGACTGAAGTCCGACCTACAAGTCCGACCCACAAAACCTCCGCACATCCCGGCGGGCCGGGTTTCAACCCGACA
>JAVHSB010000036.1:0-5681 GCA_036171955.1 Sideroxydans sp. | reverse complement strand
CTTTAACCACTCGGCCACCCCTCCAAAAAGAGCGCGCGATTATCCATAGAACGCCAGCCCCTGTCAAAGGGAATATACGGAATGTGCGGAATATTTTCCGCCCGGGGGGCGCAGAAGCGGCGGCGGCGCCCTACAACAGCCCTTGCTCGGCGAAAGAACAACCGCCCGCGCCGGCCACGACAAAATGGTCCAGCACCCGCACATCGACCAGGGCCAGCGCCTGTTGCAGCGCCTTCGTCAACAAACGGTCGGATTCGCTCGGCTCGGCGACCCCGGAAGGATGGTTGTGGGCAAAGATCACGGCGGCCGCATTATGGTGCAAGGCGCGCTTCACCACCTCGCGCGGATAAACGCTGGTTTGCGTCAACGTGCCCTGGAACAGTTCCTCCGGAGCGATGACGCGGTGTTGCGCATCCAGGAACACGGCGACGAAGACCTCCTGCGCACGACCCTGCAGCAGGAGTTGCAAATAGTCGCGCACCGCGCGCGGCGAATTCAGCGCATCGCCGTGCCGCATCTCTTCCTGCAGCGCACGCCGCGCCATTTCCAGCACCGCGCGCAATTGCACATACTTGGCGCGCCCCATGCCATGGACCGCGCAGAACGACCGCTCATCGGCCGCGAACAGCCGGGTCAGGTCACCGAACTGATGCAGCAGTTCGCGCGCCAGATCGACCGCACTCTTGCCCGCGACTCCCGTGCGCAGAAAGATCGCCAGCAATTCCGCATCGGACAGCGCCGCCGCACCGCGCTGCAGCAATTTCTCGCGCGGGCGCTCGCCCACAGGCCAATCAACGATACTCATCCCGCACCCCGCTCGACGACTTGATAGCGGCGCATATTATGCGAATTCTGCTTCGCCTGCGCCCGGAGACCGCGCCCTCCTCTTGCCGGGCGTCGCCTGCCGGCTATATCTCGCGCAACACGCCATCCGCAAAAACCAGCGCGCATCGCACCGTCTTGCCTTCATACACAGCCTGCATCGCCGCGCGGTATTCATTCATTGGTGCCCGGTAACGGGCCACATCTTCCGAGTCGCCCAGCTTGTAATCCAGCACCCACACTTCGTCGTCGAATTCGACCAGCCGGTCGATGCGTTTCAGTTCGCCTTGAGCGTTGATGTAGGACATTTCGTTGCAGGCGCTGCGATATTGCCCTGCGTCAAAGAAGCGCGCGAGGTGCGGCGTGGCGAGCAGGTGCTGTGCTTGCTGCCAGAGCGATTCAAACTCCTCGTTCGGAATGGCGAGGCGTTGTCGCAATTCCGGTTGATCCGCAGCTCCCTCTGTCAAATATTGCAGCAGGGCGTGCAGCCAGATGCCGCGCTGCTGTTGGGCGGTGTTGCGGGTGATGCGTTTGCCGGCGGGAAGGATGGGCGGCAATGCAATATCCGTTCGCCCTGAACCTGTCGAAGGATGAGCAAGCGATGCAGGCTGGCCTTCCATGGGCTTCGACAAGCTCAGCCAAAACGGTTCTTTTTGCTCTTCCACCACTGCCGCGATGCGCCCATACCAAGTGACCTGTTTGGTTTCCTTCGCGCCCTGGTTGCCGCTGACGATCAGCGCCTGCTGTGCGCGGGTCATGGCAACGTAGAGCAGGTTCATCTCTTCGCGCGCCTGTTGCGCGGCATCCTGTTCGAACAGCGGCGCCCGTTTCTTTCCGCGCGAGGCCTGGTCGGCATAGAGCGAGAAATGCGTTGGGCGCTCTTCACGTGGCGACCATGCCAGCAGCACGTCGTTGCCATCGCGGTTCTTTTTCCCCGCGTTCGCATCCAGCAGCCAGACGATGGGCGCTTCCAGTCCTTTGGATTCATGCACGGTGTAGATGCGCACCGCATCGCCCGCCGTGCCGAGCTTGCCTTCGTCCGGCGCATCATCGCTGCTGTCGCGCAATTCGCGCAACTCTTGTAAAAAGCGCGGCAGGCTGGGGTAGCGTCCGGCGTCCACCGCCAGCGCGATCTCCATGAAGGCGTGCAGGTTGGCGATAACTTTGGCGCGCATCTCGGGCGGCAGCACGGCGCTGTAACGCGCGATGACATCACCTTCGAAATAGATGCGGTCGAGCAGATCGTGCACCGGCAGCTTGTCGGCGAGAGCAAGCCAGCGTTGCAGGAGTTCGGCGGCTCGCTGCAGCGCGGGTGATGGTTCGGACAGGTTTTGCAGGCGTTGCCACCAGGAAAGGCGAGTGCCGAGTACTGAGTGCCGAGCCTCTGCTCCCCCCTCGTTACTTGGCACTCCGCACTCGGCACTGGCTTGCGCCATCCGCATCAAGTCTTCATCGCTGCACGCAAAGATCGGTGATCGCAGCACCTGCGCCAGCGCAAGGTCGGCGAATGGCGTGATGAGGAACATCAGCAGTGCCTGCACATCTTCCGCTTCCAGCGTGTCGAGCAGTCCGCCGCGGCGCGAGCTGAGGAAGGGAATGTGTTGGGCTCGCAGCGCTTCTTCATATACCTCAAGATGGGTGCGGGTCCGCACCAGCACCATGATGTCGCCCCAGCTTGCGCGCCGCAAATTGCCCTCGTCGTGTACCACCCAGTCGTGGACTATGGTTTGCAGTTGTTCGGCAAATTGCCCGGCTTCGTGATGGCGCGCGCCTTCTTCGGCTTCTGCGCGAGCGGTGGTAAGTGGATTGCGCAGGGTCAGCATTTCGCCTGAAAGAGACTCACCCCCAGCCCCTTCCACGCCTGCGCGGGAGGGGAGTTGATCGGCGGCAGCGAGTGGCAACACCCGCACGCAACCCGGCAATTCGGTTTGATGCGTCTGATGTTCGACGAACTCGAAGCCGTCCGGTTGTTCGCGAAACACGGCGTTCACCGCATCGACAACAGGTTGCGCGTTGCGCCGCGTCAGGCTGTTGCCCAAACTCTCCGCATTGAAATGCTCTTGCAGATATTCGCGCGCCACACCGAACAGACGCGCATCGGCACGGCGGAAGCGGTAGATGGACTGTTTGGGATCGCCCACCACGAACACGGTGGGCTGCGATTGCACTGCCACCGACGCATCGAACCACGCGCGCAAAATCTGCCACTGCAGCGGGTTGGTGTCCTGGAACTCGTCCAGCAGCACATGGCGGTAGCGGCTGTCGAGTTTGTATTGCATGGTCTCCGCATGCTCGCTCTGTTGCAACAGACGGCACAACTGCCATTCCAGATCGGAAAAATCCATCTGCTGCTTCTGCGCCTTGAGCGCCTGATAGTTTTCCAGGAATGCGGCACCGCAATGCAGCACGGCGACATTCAGGCGATACGCATGTTGCTCTGCCAGAATGGTGCGCACTTCTTGCAGACTGGCGAACAAGGCTTCGCGCGTGATGAGGCAGGCTTCCGCATCCTGATTTTTGGTCGGCTTGAAACTGCGCGACTCTCCTGCCTGTGTGAACAGCAAAGGCGAGACCGTATCGAAGCGCGCTTCCGGCGCGCTGTCCGTCCACGCCCGTTCCATCTCGCCGGCCTTGTCTTTCTGCGTCGGCGTGCCATTGTTCGCCAGTTGACGCACAAAGGCGAAAAACATCTCTTCGCTGTTGCCGCACATACCCCAGTCCGCGACCGGATCGAAATCCATGTCCACGGCAAGATCGTGGCGCAGGTTATCCAGCGCAAAACTCATCGGCTCCGCTTGCCCCTGCGTATAGGCCCACCACTCGGCGCGTTTGGCGAGGAAGTTGAACAGCAGCTTGCGCGCGGTGAACAACCCGCATTCGTCGAACAGCCAATGCATGTGTCGCGCCTGTTCGCTTTCCGGCTGCCTGCGCATCTGCTCCAGCAGTTCTTCCCATGCCTCTTCCTGCTCGGCCCCGGCACGCTCCAGCAACGTCATGCCCTGCATCACGTCCGCGTTCAGCGGTGCGCGCTGCAATACCTGCATGAACCAGCCGTGGAAGGTGCTGATGGTTAGGCATGGCTGCGCCAGCAGCACTTCGCCATACAGCAGCCGTGCGTGTTGTACCTGCTTGTCGCTCAATTCCGCGAGACCGCGCTCGGCGAAGAACGTTCGCACAAAGGCATCGTCCTTCATCGCCAGATCGCGCAGCCATTCCTGCAAGCGCGCCTGCATCTCCTGTGCCGCCTTGCGCGTGAAGGTGATGGCCAGTATTTGCGAAGGCGCCGCACCGTCCAGCAGCAGGCGCACGATGCGCGACACCAGCAACCAGGTCTTGCCGCTGCCGGCACAGGCTTCGACCACGACGCTGTGGCGGGGATCGAGGGCGAGTCTCATGGTTCAACCCCGAAAACAAACCCACCACAGAGACACAGAGACACAGAGAAAGGCAAAGTCAAAAACTGGCAAATATATTGCGTGGGGCCGAGTCCATCACCCCGTATCACATAGTCAAACCAACTGAGTGGGTTCTCAATGTTTTCTCTGTGTCTCTGTGTCTCTGCGGTGAATGGTTTGATTCTCATCACACCCACTCTCCCTTGCGGCACACACCGCGCATCTCGCAATACCCGCACACTGCATTGATGCCATTCGCAGGCAATCCGGCGCCCTCGCGCAGCGCAGCCATCACATGCTCCAGGCGTTCGATGTTGAGTTGTGCCAGCCGTGACGTATCTTCTTCAGGCACGATTGACTTCACCTTGCCGCTTTCGATGCTGACAAAGGCGGCCTCTCCCGCCCCTTCGGCATAGGCATAGCAGGCCAGCTGTACGTCCTCACCCGGCTCCTTCAATTTGTTGCGCAGCAGTTGATCGCCCTGCGTCTTGTAGTCGAGCACGCGCTTGTCTTCAGCGCCGACATCCAGCCGGTCAATGCGCCCTTTCAAGCGCACGCCTGCAAGCTCCAGTGCAAATGCCTTCTCGGATTCCGCATAGCGCCAGCCTTCGGCCTCGTTCCCGGCTTGCCATTGCAGATAGGCGGGCAACGATTTGTACCAGCGTGCCAGCCATGCCCGCGCCGCAAAATCCTGCGCCAGCAGGTCGGCGAACACCTCCTCGCTGATGTTGCGCAAAACGGATTCCATCTTCGCCCTGTCCTGCCCGTTCACCTGCGGATACTGCCCGTGGAACCGTTGCAATATTTTGTGCACCCGATCGCCGTAATCGCGCTTCTCGATAGCCTCCTGCACTTCGTCGAGTTCGTTCAGCTTCAGGATGTGGCGCGCATAGAACTGGTACGGACAGGCGACCAGCGAGTTATAGCCGCTGATGGAAATGCTTCCGGGGATGACGCCCGGCGGCGCACTCGGCACAGGCTGCGCCGCCTGCGGCAGCGAGACGCGATGCGCTTCTTCTGCCGCGAGGAAAGCGTGCAGGCCGTGCTCGGTCAGATCGTCGCCGTGCGCCTTCTCGTGCGCGTCACGCATCATCTGCAGGAATGGACTCAACAGCCTCACCTCGCCATCCTGTTCTTTCTGCCAGGTGACCAGCACGGTGTCGTTCAACGCCAGCACGGATTTCAGGTCGTCGTGCTGGCGCGCGGCATGGAAGGCGCGCGTGGGCAGATCGAGCGCGGAGCGCACCGCATCGTTGAACCAGCGCCCGCCGCTTGCAACAGCCGGCAGGTGAGCGGCATCGCAGCCCAACAGCAATACCGCATCGAAACGGCGCCAACGCATGGCGGCAAGGTGGGTGATGCGCACCGGACTGTCGATGCTGTTGTCGCGAAAAGTCTGGGTATCGAATTGCTGTGCCAGCCAGCGCCGCCATTCGCTGAACGCGAAACGCCCGCTGTCCTGCG
>JAVHSB010000035.1:0-5736 GCA_036171955.1 Sideroxydans sp. | reverse complement strand
CCAGCGCAATCGCAACAACTTGCATCCAAACTCTTGCACCTGGCTTTATATGTATTGATGGTGGGCATGCCTTTGAGCGGGTGGCTACTATTGAGTGCGGCAGGCAAACCCACTCCCTTCGATCTTCCCGCATTGATGGAAGCGAACAAGGAACTCGCCTCGCAGATCAAAGAGGTCCATGAAGTCATCGGCACCACGGGATATTTCCTCATCGGCGGGCATATGATCGCCGCGCTCTACCATCACCTCGTCGTGCGCGACGACACGATGACACGCATACTCCCTTTCAGAAAGTAAGCCCCATGATCCTCTCCGTGCTCTCCCAGTCTGAACGCTACATCGCCCTGCACCCGTTGTTCCAGCGCGCGTTCGACTACATCCGCGATACCGATCTCTTCGCCATCGCGCCGGGACGTTACAACATCGTCGGCGATGACCTGATCGCCATCATCGAACAAGTTCCCGCCAAGACAAGGCAGATGGCGAAGCTGGAAGCGCACCGCAAGCACATCGACATCCAGCTTGTGCTGGAAGGCGACGAAACGATGGGTTGGAAGCCGCTGGCGGACTGTCTGAACCCGGTGAGCGAACACAGCATGGAAAAGGATATCCGTTTCTTCCACGACGCACCCGCTTCATACGTGCCGGTGCCACCCGATCATTTCTGCATCTTCTTCCCGGAGGACGCCCATGCCCCACTGGTTGGAACGGGCACGATACGCAAGGTGATCTTCAAGGTCGCAGTAAATCCGACGATTTAAGACTTCACCAGTCGCCTGAACCGGGCTATTTTTTGCCGCTGATCTTGCGCATCAGTTCCATCTGCTCTTTCGGCGTCATCTCTCTGCTCTTTGCCTCGCGGAAGAACAGCCAGGCCAATGCCCCGTTGAACAGCACGAAAACCACTTCTTCATACAACACTGAAGTGATGATGGCGTGCATCGGGTCTGCCATAAAAATGAAGTAGAAACCCTGAAATTCAGACATGAACGGACTGTTGATCTCGACGACATTTTCGAACGGCGGGAATAGCAGGATGATGACCAGGTTGATTGCAACGACTATCAGGATTGCATTCTGAATATTGTATCGACGTTTCGCGCCGGCAATATTCTGCACATCACGAAACAGCAGCCAGGCAACACCGACATTGACCAGCAACACCACCATTTCCAGGAAGAGGACATCCATATTGATAGCTTCTCTGGCGCTGTGCGAAAACACAAAACTGAAGCCCGCGAAGACCAGCGCGTTGGCACCTGCGCTTGTCAATGAATCAAAGGGGGGGAACAGCATCAGAAAAACCAGATTGAAAAAGCCGACCCATAAGGTGAACTTTTGTTTTTGGTTCATTTCGACCCTCTCATAGGAACCTCTGATTTAGCGTTACACCCTGCGAAACCGACGCTATTCCTCTGAATGAACCCTACTACACTTGCTCATCAAAGGCCACATCCCCTTCATCCACAGCCGCACCCAACTGCAAACTCTTGAAATCGAACAGGCCGCCATCGAGCAGATGCGAAGGGCGCACGTTCTGCATCGCCGAGAAGATGGTCTGCGTGCGTCCCGGATACTGGCGCTCCCACTGCGCGAGCATCTCCTTGATTTTCTGCCGTTGCAGGTTTTCCTGCGAGCCGCACAGGTTGCACGGGATGATGGGGAATTCCATGCCGCGCGCGTAGCGGGCGATGTCCTTCTCGGCGCAGTAGGCGAGCGGACGGATAACGATGTGGTCGCCCTTGTCGGTGACCAGCTTGGGCGGCATCGCCTTGAGTTTGCCGCCGAAGAAAATATTCAAGAACAGTGTCTCCACCATGTCGTCGCGGTGGTGTCCCAGCGCGATCTTGTTCGCGCCCAGCTCGCCCGCCACCCGGTAGATGATGCCGCGCCGCAGGCGCGAACAGAGCGAGCAGGTGGTCTTGCCCTCGGGGATCTTCTCCTTGACGATGGAATAGGTGTCCTGCGTCTCGATGTGGAAATCGACGCCGATCTGCTTCAGGTAATTCGGCAAAACCTCGGCGGGGAAGCCCGGCTGCTTCTGGTCGAGGTTCATCGCAAAAATTTTAAAATCGATGGGGGCGCGCTTGCGCAGCGTGAGCAAAATGTCCAACAGCGTGTAGGAATCCTTGCCACCCGAAAGACACACCATCACGACGTCGCCGTTCTCGATCATGTTGAAGTCGCCGATGGCCTTGCCGACCGAACTTTCGAGGCGCCCCTTGAGGCGGTTAAAGTTGGTGGAACGGGACTCGAAATGGATGGGATGTGTGATGTCGTTCATTTTAGCAATTCAAAAACCATTCACCACAGAGACACCGAGACACAGAGGAAAAGCGAAATAACTCTGGTTTTGATTTTCTCTGTGTCTCTGTGGTGATGTTGTTAGTTATTTAAAGATTGACGCTGCGGCCGCCATCGACTGCGATGACCTGACCGGTGATGTAGGGGGAATCGGCAATCAGGAATTGCACGGTCTTCGCGATATCATCCGGGCTGCCTTCGCGCTTGAGCAGGGTGTGCGCCACGATCTTGCGGCGCTGCTCCTCGTCCTGCCATTCCTCGCTTTCCGGCCAGACGATGACGCCGGGAGCGACCGCATTCACGCGCACCTGCGGCGCCAGTTCCTGCGCCAATCCCTTGGTCAGCGCGACCAGCCCGGCCTTGGCGGCACTGTAGAGCAGATGCCCGTGCATGGGACGTTCGGCATGGATGTCCACAATGTTGACGATACAGCCATGCCGGCGGCGCAATTCGGCCGCTGCAGCCTGGCTCAGGAACAGCGGCACTTGCAGGTTGGTGCCGACCAGATCGTTCCATTGCATACGATCGATTTCCGCGAGCGGCGTGGCATAGAAACTCGAGGCATTGTTGACCAGCGCATCGAGATGGCCGAAATGGGCGAGCACATCGCTCACCATGCGCGGCAGGCATTCGAGTTCGAGCAGGTCGGCCTGCACGCAAAATGCCGAGTCCGCGCGGATGTCGTTGAGCTCCCCGCGCAGCGCGAAAGCCTCATAGGCCGAACTGCGATAATGGATCGCAATCCCGGCGCCGGCCGCATGCAAACGGCGGCAGATGGCGGCGCCGACACGCTTTGCCCCGCCCGTCACCAACACTGTTTTGCCTTGCATCGCCAGCTCCTCTAAACTTCTGTCCCTAACGCGAATTATACCCGACCATGCCAGCCACCTTGCCACCGCCATCGCCCGATGCCGCCGCCCATAGCACGCAACTGTACGAACTGATCAGCCAGGACATCGCCCGGCAGGGCGGCTGGATCCCCTTTTCTCGCTTCATGGAACTGGCCCTGTACGCACCCGGACTCGGCTATTACGCTGCGGGAGCACACAAGTTCGGAGCAGCGGGCGACTTCATCACCGCACCGGAACTGTCCGCACTATTCGGACGCACGCTGGCGCGGCAACTGCACGAAGTGATGCAAGCCAGCACGCCTCATATTCTCGAACTCGGCGCCGGCAGCGGCAAACTGGCGCTGGATGTTCTGGGCGAACTGGAGCGGCGCGATGCCCTGCCCGAGACCTATTCCATTCTCGAAGTCAGCGCCGACCTGCGCGCGCGGCAACAGGCGTTGTTGCAGGAAAAGCTGCCCGCGCTGGCCGGGCGCGTGCGCTGGCTCGACGCATTGCCGGAACAATTCACCGGCGCAGTTTTTGGCAACGAAGTGCTCGATGCGTTGCCGGTTCATCAACTGCACTGGACACAGGGCCGCGTGTTCGAGCGCGGCGTTGGCCTGGAAGACGGCCGCTTCGCCTGGCAGGAAAGACTGCCGCAGAACAGCGCACTGCTCGACGCCGCCAAAACCATCAGCGTGCCTGACGACTACATGAGCGAACTTTCGCTCGCTGCGCGCGGTCTGGTCGCCACGCTGTGTGATCGCATGGCAAAGGGGGCGCTACTGTTCATCGATTATGGTTTCGGCGCACGCGAGTACTACCACCCGCAGCGGACGCGCGGCACGCTGATGTGCCATTACCGCCACCATGCGCACGACGACCCGTTCTACCTGCCCGGCCTGCAGGACATCACCGCGCATGTCGATTTCACTGCCGTCGCCGAAGCGGGCATCGACAGCGGCGCGCACTTCCTGGGCTACACCTCGCAGGCGCATTTCCTCATCAACAACGGCGTAACGGAGTTCATGCAGGAAGTGTCGCCGGACGACCTGAAGGCCTATGCGCCGATTTCCGCACAGTTGCAAAAACTCACCAGCCCGGCCGAGATGGGCGAACTGTTCAAGGTCATCGCACTGGGCAAGGGACTGGACCAGCCGCTGGCCGGTTTCCTGCGCGGCGATCTTTCTCGCCTCTTGTAAATCCAGGCCATGCCCCTCATTTGCAGCTTCCCGCCGGCGGCCGACGACCGGGCGACCGTGCTCATCCTCGGCAGCATGCCCGGCAAGGAATCGTTAAGACAGCAGCAGTATTACGCCCACCCGCACAACGCCTTCTGGAAGATCATGGGCGAACTCGTCGGCGCATATCCGCAACTTCCTTATCCGCAACGCCTGCAAGCGTTGACGAATGCCCGCATCGCATTGTGGGATGTACTCAATCGCTGCGAACGCAAAAGCAGCCTCGATGCGGATATCCAGAACGAGACCGCCAACGATTTCGCATCATTCTTCAAACGACATCCGCACATCACGCGCGTGTTCTTCAACGGCGCCAAAGCCGAACAAAGCTTCAAACGGTTCGT
Organism: Sideroxydans sp.; assembly: GCA_036171955.1. Taxonomy (GTDB): domain Bacteria; phylum Pseudomonadota; class Gammaproteobacteria; order Burkholderiales; family Gallionellaceae; genus Sideroxyarcus. The sequence continues at coordinate 1,017 of JAVHSB010000035.1, read as the reverse complement.
GCTGGGAAAACAGAAATTGCCACCGCTGGAATTCACGCGCCTGCCTTCGACCAGCCCGGCGCATGCGGGAATGCGTTATGCAGAAAAGCTGGAGGAGTGGAGAAACATCACCAGACAAGCCCCGCTCTGATTCAGATCGTACGGCTCAAAACGACCCGAATCGGAATCGTCGCATCACTTACCCTAAAGACGGCTGCTCGGCCTTTGCGGACTGTGGCTGTCGTCTCGATTTTCTGGGATGTCTGCTTCCAAGTTTATCGATCCGTCACTTTCGTCCCATTTTCGTCGACCACGACTGCCAGCTAAAGCGTGAAGATCGAGCCAAATACTTACTCCTTCCACACCTCTGCCGTCAGTGGCAACTCGTTGAGTTCAGCGCGAGCTTCGCGCCAACTCGGGTAATGCTCCTCAAGAATTTCGATGAATCGGTCACTATGAGTCGGCTCAATCAGATGCACCATTTCATGGACGATCACATATTCAAGCAAATCCTTTGGCTTCTTCACTAACTCAGTATTCAGACGGATATGTCCCGCACTGTGATTGCAGCTTCCCCACTTGGTTTTCATGCGTTGCAGGAAATAGCCGGTTACTTTCACCTTTAACTTTCGCTCCCATTTCTTGATCATTGCTGGCACTACCGAATGAAGCAGGGATTTATGCCACTCGTGCATCACCTCGGCGCGTTTTTCGGCATCGCCGCCAGGGCGCACGGTCAGCGTGATGCGCTTGTGGTCGAGCAAAACGCACGGTTTTGCATCGTGGTATTTCACCGACAACAGGTAGCGCCGACCCCAGAGATGGTGACTTTCACGTTCGACGAACTGACGAGGTGTTTCTCGCGCTTGGTTATCCAGTTTTTTCTGCTGCGCTCGTATCCAGCTCAGTTTGGAGATCGCATAGGCACGGGCGACTTCCAGACGTGTTCCGCTTGGTGCCACGAGAGTCACCCGGCCTTCCGGTGGATGGACGGAGAGGTGGACGTTCTTGATGGCCTTCCGCGTTACCAGAATTGCA
>JAVHSB010000034.1:0-5744 GCA_036171955.1 Sideroxydans sp. | reverse complement strand
GCACCAGTGCGGCCTGCCAAAAAAGATGGCGCTGGAACTGTTCAAGCCGTTCATCTTCGAGCGTCTGGAGAAGATGGGGCTGGCCACCACGATCAAGGCGGGCAAGCGCATGGTCGAGGCGGAAGAGCCCATCGTGTGGGACATCTTGGAAGAAGTCATCCGCGAACACCCGGTGATGCTGAACCGCGCTCCGACACTGCACCGCCTCGGCATCCAGGCGTTCGAACCGCTCCTGATCGAAGGCAAGGCGATCCAGCTGCATCCGCTGGTCTGCTCCGCGTTCAACGCCGACTTCGACGGCGACCAGATGGCCGTGCACGTGCCGCTGTCGCTGGAAGCGCAGATGGAGGCGCGCACCCTGATGCTGGCCTCGAACAACGTGCTGTCGCCCGCCAACGGCGAGCCCATCATCGTGCCGTCGCAGGACATCGTGCTGGGTCTGTACTACATGACCCGCGAGAAGGTCGGCGCGCTGGGCGAAGGCTCGATGCTCGCCGATGTGTCCGAAGTGCTGCGCGGCTACCGTTCCGGCCAGATCGATCTGCAGGCCAAGGTGCTGGTGCGCATCAGGGAAGTGGTCACCAATGAAGCGGGCGAAAAGGAAGACAAGTTCACCCGTTACGAGACTACCGTTGGCCGCGCCATCTTGTCCGAATTGCTGCCGGCCAACCTGCCGTTCAGCTTCGTCAACAAGGCGCTGAAGAAGAAGGAGATCTCGCGCCTGATCAACGCCAGCTTCCGCCGTTGCGGCCTGCGCGACACCGTGATCATGGCCGACCAGCTGATGTACACCGGTTTCGCCTATGCGACCCGCGCCGGCATTTCGATCTGCGTGGACGACATGCTGGTGCCGCAGCAGAAAAACGATTTGATCGCCGCCGCCGAAAAGGAAGTGCACGAGATCCAGACGCAGTACACGTCCGGTCTGGTGACCCAAGGCGAGCGCTACAACAAGGTGGTGGACATCTGGGGCCGCACCGGCGACCAGGTGGCCAAAGCCATGATGGACCAGTTGGGCGTCGAGCCTGTGCTGGATCGCGTCACCGGCGAGCCATTGATCGACAAGAAGGGCAAGGCCATTACGCAGGAGTCGTTCAATTCCATCTACATGATGGCCGACTCCGGCGCGCGCGGTTCCGCAGCGCAGATTCGCCAGTTGTCCGGGATGCGCGGCCTGATGGCGAAGCCGGACGGCTCCATCATCGAGACGCCGATCACCGCGAACTTCCGCGAAGGTCTGAACATGTTGCAGTACTTCATCTCGACGCACGGCGCCCGCAAGGGTCTGGCGGACACCGCATTGAAGACCGCGAACTCCGGTTACCTGACGCGTCGTCTGGTGGACGTGACGCAGGATCTGGTGGTGATCGAGGAGGATTGCGGCACCGAGAATGGCCGTTCCATGAAGGCGCTGGTCGAGGGCGGCGAAGTGATCGAAGCATTGCGCGACCGTATTCTGGGCCGCGTGGTGGCGTCCGATGTGGTCAATCCGGATACCGGCGAGACCCTGTATGAAGCCGGCACCCTGCTGGATGAAGACAATGTCGAACAGATCGAGGCGCTGGGCATTGACGAAGTGCGCGTGCGCACTCCGCTCACTTGCGAAACGCGCTACGGTCTGTGCGCCAAGTGTTATGGCCGCGACCTCGGCCGTGGCGGTCTGGTGAACGTGGGTGAGGCGGTCGGCGTGATCGCCGCCCAGTCCATCGGCGAGCCCGGCACCCAGCTCACCATGCGTACCTTCCACATTGGCGGTGCCGCATCGCGTACCGTGGTGGCGAGCCAGGTGGAAAGCAAGTCGCAGGGCATCATCAAGTACAGCCCGAACATGCGCACCGTGACGACCGCGGCGGGCGGTCTGGTCGTGGTGGCGCGGTCCGGCGAAGTGCTGATCGTGGACGATCACGGGCGCGAACGCGAACGGCACAAGGTGCCGTACGGCGCCAATCTGGCGGCGCCGGAAGGAACCAGCGTCAAGGCCGGGGTGGTGCTGGCAACCTGGGATCCGCATACCCGGCCGATCATCACGGAATACAAGGGTCAGGTGCGCTTCGAGAATATCGAAGAGGGATCGACCGTGGCCAAGCAGATCGACGAGGTGACCGGCCTGTCCACGCTGGTGGTCATCGATCCCAAGCGTTCCACCACCGGCAAGGGCGGCCGCCCCTTGGTTCGTCTGCTGGATGAATCCGGCAATGAAATCAAGATCGCCGGTACCGACACCGCGATTTCTGTGGCCTTTCAGACCGGCTCCATTATCACCGTGGAAGACGGGCAGCATGTGGGTGTCGGCGACGTGCTGGCACGCATCCCGCAGGAAAGCTCGAAGACACGCGACATCACCGGTGGTCTGCCACGTGTGGCCGAACTATTCGAGGCGAGGTCACCGAAGGATGCGGGCATGCTGGCCGAAGTCACTGGCACCGCTTCGTTTGGCAAGGAGACCAAGGGCAAGCAGCGTCTGGTCATCACCGATATCGACGGCGTGGCACACGAGTTCCTGATTCCGAAGGACAAGCATGTGCTGGTGCACGATGGCCAAGTGGTGAACCAGGGCGAGATGATCGTGGACGGCCCGGCCGATCCGCACGACATCCTGCGTCTGCTCGGCATCGAGGCTCTGGCGCGCTATATCACGGATGAGGTGCAGGACGTGTACCGCCTGCAGGGCGTGAAGATCAACGACAAGCACATCGAAGTGATCGTGCGCCAGATGTTGCGCCGCGTGCTGATCGCGGATGCGGGCGACACCACCTTCATCCAGAACGAGCAAGTCGAGCGCGCCGAGCTGCTGAAGGAAAACGAGCGCGTCGAGGCCGAAGGCAAGCGTCCGGCGACATTCCATTATGTGTTGCTGGGTATCACCAAGGCGTCGCTGTCGACAGATTCCTTCATTTCCGCGGCTTCGTTCCAGGAGACCACGCGCGTGCTGACCGAAGCGGCGATCATGGGCAAGAGGGACGAACTGCGCGGATTGAAGGAGAACGTGATCGTCGGCCGCCTGATCCCGGCGGGGACGGGCCTTGCCTACCACGTTCTGCAGCGCAAGCAGCGCATGGGCATCGATGTTGCCAACGGTGCCGGATTGCAGGAGCTGGAAAGCAGCGCCGAAGCGCAGCAGGGCGTGTAGATTCCTTGACAGTCTGGCAATGCATCAATAGAATGCGCGGTCTTTTTAGTCCGTGCATTTCTGTTGGGCATGCCCTCAAGACTTTGTCGCGGTGCGGTTTTTCGAAAAATGTAGCGTTTTAATAACCAAAAGTATTTCAGGAAGCGAAGATAAACGATGCCAACAATTAACCAGTTAGTGCGCAAGCCCCGGACGTCGGAAGTCATCAAGAGCAAGGTGCCTGCGCTCGCCGGAAGTCCGCAGAAACGCGGCGTCTGCACGCGCGTCTATACCACGACGCCGAAAAAACCGAACTCCGCCCTGCGCAAGGTTGCAAAGGTGCGTCTGGTCAACGGTTTCGAGGTGATCTCCTATATCGGCGGCGAAGGCCATAACCTGCAAGAGCACAGCGTGGTTTTGCTGCGCGGCGGTCGCGTCAAGGACTTGCCCGGTGTGCGTTATCACATGGTGCGCGGCAGCCTGGATACTGCGGGCGTGAAGGATCGCAAACAGTCCCGCTCCAAGTACGGCGTGAAGCGTCCGAAAAAAGCCTAATTCAAACCAGTCAGAAATAACCGAGGTAGCGAAATGCCAAGACGTAGAGAAGTTCCCAAACGCGAAGTCCTGCCGGATCCGAAATTCGGCAACCAGGATCTGTCCAAGTTCGTCAATGTATTGATGACAGACGGCAAGAAGTCGGTGGCCGAGCGCATCTTGTACGGCGCCCTCGAGCAGGTCGGCAAGAAGAGTGGCAAGGATCCGATCGAGGTGTTCAACCTGGCGCTGAATAACGCCAAGCCGCAGGTGGAAGTCAAAAGCCGCCGCGTGGGCGGTGCCAACTATCAGGTTCCGGTCGAGGTGCGTCCGTCGCGCCGCATGGCTCTGGCGATGCGCTGGCTGAAGGACTTTGCGCGCAAGCGTGGTGAAAAATCGATGGATATGCGCCTGGCGGGCGAGCTGATCGATGCTTCCGAAGGTCGCGGCGGCGCGGTCAAGAAGCGCGAGGAAGTTCATCGCATGGCCGAAGCCAACAAGGCATTCTCGCATTTCCGTTTCTAAATCAAGCATCCAGAGTCAGGAATCATCGTGGCACGTAAAACTCCAATCGAACGCTATCGCAACATCGGCATCAGTGCGCACATTGATGCCGGCAAGACCACCACCACAGAGCGCATCCTGTTTTATACGGGAGTGAACCACAAGATTGGTGAGGTGCATGATGGTGCCGCCACGATGGACTGGATGGAGCAGGAGCAGGAGCGCGGCATCACCATCACGTCCGCCGCCACGACCTGTTTCTGGAAGGGCATGGAAAACCAGTTCCTTGAGCATCGTTTCAACATCATCGATACTCCGGGGCACGTGGACTTCACGATCGAGGTGGAGCGTTCCATGCGCGTGCTGGATGGCGCCTGCATGGTGTATTGCGCGGTTGGCGGCGTGCAGCCCCAGTCCGAAACGGTATGGCGCCAGGCCAACAAGTACAAAGTGCCGCGTCTTGCCTTCGTCAACAAGATGGACCGTTCCGGCGCCAACTTCTTCAAGGTGGTCGAGCAGATGCAGACGCGTCTGAGGGCTAATCCCGTGCCTATCGTGATTCCCATTGGCGCCGAGGATAACTTTGTCGGCGTGGTCGATCTGATCAAGATGAAGGCTGTGTATTGGGACGAAGCCTCGCAGGGCATGAAGTTCGATTATCGCGAAATTCCGACCGAGCTGGCGGCTGTGGCGAAGGAGTGGCGCGAAAAGATGATCGAATCCGCAGCCGAGGCTTCGGAAGACCTGATGAATCACTATCTGGAAAATGGCGACTTGAGCGCGGAGCAGATCGTGCTCGGTTTGCGCACACGTACCATCGCCTGCGAGATTCAGCCGATGTTGTGCGGGTCTGCGTTCAAGAACAAGGGTGTGCAGCGCATGCTGGATGCGGTGGTCGAGCTGCTGCCGTCGCCGGTGGATATCCCGGCGGTGAAGGGCGAGACTGAAGCGGGTGAGCCGACCAGCCGCAATGCGGACGATGGCGAAAAATTCTCGGCCCTCGCATTCAAGTTGATGTCTGATCCGTTCGTCGGCCAGTTGACTTTCGTGCGTGTGTATTCCGGCGTGCTCAAAAAGGGCGATACGGTCTATAACCCGGTGCGCGGCCGGAAAGAGCGGATCGGCCGTATCGTGCAGATGCATGCCAACAACCGCGAAGAAATCGACGAGATCCTGGCGGGTGATATTGCCGCGTGCATCGGCCTGAAGGAAGTAACCACCGGCGAGACATTGTGCGACCCGGACAAGCCGATCATTCTCGTGCGCATGGTGTTCCCGGAGCCCGTGATTCACGTGGCGGTTGAACCCAAGACCAAGGCCGACCAGGAAAAAATGGGATTGGCGCTGGGGCGTCTGGCGCAGGAAGACCCTTCATTCCGCGTGCGCACCGACGAGGAGTCCGGGCAGACCATCATGTCCGGCATGGGTGAGCTGCATCTGGAAATTCTGGTCGACCGCATGAAGCGCGAGTTCGGCGTTGAAGCGAACGTGGGCGCGCCTCAGGTGGCTTACCGCGAAGCGATCAAGAAGGCCGTCGAGGTCGAAGGCAAGTATGCCAAGCAGACGGGCGGTCGCGGCCAATACGGTCACGTCTGGA
>JAVHSB010000033.1:0-5781 GCA_036171955.1 Sideroxydans sp. | reverse complement strand
GCCCACAAGAAGATTTATGTCATCAGCCGCGAAGTTTATTCGCTCAATGTTCTTGAATCGTTCAACAGTAAATTCCATACCCCCCCCATACGTTTTGGAGTGAATTCAACCCACCTGCTTAAGCAGTTCTCTAATTTGTGCGTGGAGCTCGTTCAGGTCGGTATGAATGGTCTTCCAGACGAGTTCCAGGTCAACCTTGAAGTAGCCGTGTGCGACGCGGTTGCGCATGGTGTAAATGACCGACCATGGCACTTCCGGGTGGGCTGCTGCGAATGCGGTGTGATGGCGTTCGATGTTGCGGGCGGCTTCACCGATAATCTCAAAGTTGCGGATGACGGCATCTTGGGTCATCCGGTCTTCAAGAAAGGCGATTTCGTCCATGTCGGAAACGTATTCGTGGATACGTTCGATGGCCTCGACGATGTGGCTGAGATAGTCCGGTATGCGCAGAGTGTCCGCTTTACTCATACGGCAACGGCTTCCGCCATCACTTGTACGCGGAACTTGTCGGGCAGTGCATTAGGGGTCAGCACGTCCACGCCGACATGGAGCAGTTGCGCTACTTCGATCTGGATCTTTGCGATGTCCATCAGCGTGGTTTCCGCTGTCGGTTCGACCAGCAGATCAAGGTCGCTGTCTTCGGTGTCGCTTCCATGCAGAGTGGAGCCGAATACGCGCACATTACGTACACGGTGGCGCAGGGCAATCTCTCGGATCGCTTGACGGTGTGCTTGCAGGGCGAGTGAAGGGCGCATTTCTCTATGGGTTGTCGCGTTGGTTGGGCAGATTATATCGGCAAGCGCCGAAGAGTTGTTTGATTCGTCTGTCATACTCAATTTGCGCATTCCACTACCCAATCTGGGCGGGTTCGATCATTCGGGCTACTTCCCCCGCATGAACATCGCGTCCAGCTCCGCCAGCGTGACCTGAAACCAGGTCGGCCGCCCGTGGTTGCACTGGTCGGCGCGTTCGGTCTGTTCCATTTCGCGCAAAATGGCGTTCATTTCGGGGATGCTGAGCTGCTGGTTGGCGCGCACGGCGGAGTGGCAGGCGAGGGTGGCGAGCAACTCGTTGCGGCGTTCGGTGAGGGCGCGCGATGCGCCGAAGTCGCGCAGTTCGTGCAGCACTTCGCGCGCGGCGGCTTCGGCGTGCGATTGCTTGAGCATGGCGGGCATGGCGCGCACGGCAAGGGTGTTGGTGGAGAGCGGGGCGAGGTCGAAGCCCAGTTGTTGCAGCGCTTCCTGTTCCTCTTCGGCAGTGGCGATGTCGAGCGCTTCGGCGGCGAAGGTGACGGGGATGAGCAGCGGCTGGGTCGGCATCTGCTGCGCGTCGAAGGCGGTCTTGAGCCTTTCGTACACGATGCGTTCATGCGCGGCGTGCATGTCCACCACGATGAGGCCGTGCTGGTTCTGGGCAAGAATATAAATTCCTGAAAGCTGGCCGAGGGCGAAGCCGAGCGGATGCTCTTGTTGTGGGTCGGGTTTTAACCCGACGGGTTGTTGTCGGACTGAAGTCCGACCTACATCAGAGGCATCTTGTTCGAGTGAGCCAACGTTGTTCGTTTGCGATTCCCATACGCGATAGGTCGCTTGCTGTTGTGATGCCCCGAATGGGATGCGTTGTTGTTCGAAATTAAATGCGCCATCATTCCGGCGAATGCGGGAATCCAGTTCATTAAATGAAACGTTGGATTCCCGCTTGCGCGGGAATGACGAATCCAAAATGTCTTTGGACGAATCAGGTGATGCGGCTTTCATCGTCGCACTCAATGCATCATGCAGCGCATGGAACACGAACTGGTGGATGCCCTGGCTTTCACGGAAGCGCACTTCGCTCTTGGCGGGGTGCACGTTCACATCCACCAACTCGGGCGGCATTTCGAGGAACAAGACAAAAGCCGGGTGGCGCTGGTGGTGCAGGATGTCCTGGTAGGCCTGGCGCACGGCGTGCATCAGCATCTTGTCGCGCACGAAGCGGCCGTTGACGAAGAAATATTGCTCGTCGCGCGTGGAGCGCGAGTAGGCGGGAAGGGCGGCGATGCCGTAAAGGTGCAAGCTGGCGATCTGGCGTTCGACGACGACGGCGTGCTGGCCGAACTCCGTGCCGAGGATGGCGGTGATGCGTTGTGCCAAGTCATGCTTGGGCAACTGCCAAACCATCCGTCCATTGTTTTGCAAAGAGAACGCCACATCCGGCCGCGACAAGGCGATGCGTTTGAAGGTCTCTTCGCACCATGCATATTCGGTGTTCTCACTCTTCAGGAATTTGCGCCGCGCGGGGGTGTTGAAAAACAGCTCGCGCATCTCGATGCTGGTGCCGTGGGCATGGGCGGTGGGAACGGCATCGCTTTGTGTGCCATCCATCGCGTCAATCTTCCATGCGTGCGCAGCATCTGCTGTGCGGCTGGTGAGGGTGACTTGCGCCACCGCCGCCATACTCGCCAAGGCCTCACCCCGGAATCCCATGCTGGCGACACGCTGCAAATCGTCGAGCGAGGCGATCTTGCTGGTGGCGTGGCGCATCAGTGCCAGCGGTAGTTGCTCTGCCGCGATGCCGTCGCCGTTGTCGCGCACCGTGAGGCGCTTGATGCCGCCGCCTTCGAGTTGCACCGCGATCTCGGTGGCGCCCGCATCCAGGCTGTTCTCCAGCAGCTCTTTCAGCGCCGCAGCCGGCCGTTCAATCACCTCGCCGGCGGCGATCTGGTTGATGAGAAGGTCGGGCAGGAGATGGATAGAAGGCATGAGCGGATTATAGCGGAAGGTGCACCGACACTTCTTTAGGGATGTCGGCGCCATCGATTCACAGTGCTCGGGGATCGCTCCATGCTGGTTACAGTGGAAGGGCGCTGGTAGCATGTCGGCCCTTGTCCTCAATCTGCCGCTGACTTATATGGACGCGTTATACGACGCGACACTGGAATCCCCCTGGTACGAACGGCTGACGGTGGTCGGCATCGTGGTGTTCGCGCACCTGGCGCTGTTCGTTTTCTGGCAGGCGCAGCCGGAGCCGCCCAGGGTTGCGGTGAACGAGATGTCCATCTCTTTCGCCAACATGCAGATGCGGCAGGCGGATGTTGTGCCGCAACCCGAGATCAAGCCGGAACCGAGTCCGGAGCCAAAGCCGCGCGTGATCGAACCGGAAGCGCCGCCTGCACCGGAACCCGTGGTGCAGGAAGAGATGACGCAAGTTGCGACGCCGCTCTCGCCGGTGCAACTGGATGCCGAACCGGATTACCGTGCCGACTATCTGAACAATCCGCGTCCGCCGTATCCGCTGGTGGCGCGCCGCATGGGCTATCAGGGTAAAGTGGTGCTCAACGTTGAAGTGCTGGCCGATGGCAGGGCGGGCGAGGTGAAGCTGCAAACCAGCAGCGGCTTTGAGATACTCGACAAATCCGCACTGCAGACCGTGAAGACCTGGAAGTTCTCACCGGCCACGCGGTTCGGGCGACCGATCACGCAATGGGTTCTGGTACCCATCAAGTTCTCACTGGAAGGTAAAGATTTATGAACACATTCTTGTCCGTCAACTCGCCCATCGTTGCGGCGACCTTGCTGTTGCTGGTCGTGCTGTCCGTCGTGACCTGGTCCATCGCCCTGTTCAAACTGTGGAAGCAGTATGAATCGCGCCAGCATGACCAACGCTTCAATCGCGAGTTCTGGGCGGTGCGTGAATGGAACGAGGCGGAGAAGGTGGCAGGCCACAGCAAGGGCGACATCGCGCGTCTGGCACAGGCCGGATTTGCCGAGCTGGAGAACCTGAATTCCGCACAACAAGACCTGAAACATTCCGGTGCGCCGCAGGACGTGCTGGAGCGCATGCTGCGCCAGCAGTTGCAGAACATCCAGCGCTTTCACGAGCGCGGACTGGCCGAGTTGGCGACCATCGGTTCCACCGCACCGTTCGTGGGTCTGTTCGGCACGGTGTGGGGCATCATGCACGCCTTGCAGGACATCGGCCGCACAGGCTCCGCTTCACTGGATGTGGTGGCGGGCCCTATCGGTGAGGCTTTGATCGCCACCGCCATCGGCATCGCCACCGCCTTGCCTGCGGTTCTGGCCTACAACTTTTTCCTGCGTCGGCTCAAAGTGCACGTGACCGATCTTGAGAATTTTGCCCACGACTTCCTGCGCCTGGCGCAGAAGCACGATTACAAATTGTAGGTCGGGTTTCAACCCGACAATCGGTTGTCGGACTGAAGTCCGACCTACAGATACGATTTGCCGTTTATGCTGTAGATGAGGAACAAATATGGCCTTCAATGACAATTCCGACGGCAGCATGATGAGCGAGATCAACGTCACGCCTTTGGTGGATGTGATGTTGGTGCTGCTGGTGGTGTTCATTATCACCGCGCCTTTGTTGGCGCCGCAGTCGCTCAAGATCAACCTGCCCAGGACCGACGCCGTGCAGCAGCAGGACAAGCCGCAGAAGGTCAGCCTGGTGGTGGATGCGCAGGGCAATGTGGAGATGGACAAGCAGCCGGTGAACGATGCCGAACTGGCCGAGATGCTGCGCACCCGCGCCGCCGATCCAAAGTTCCAGTTGCAGATCGAGGCCGACAGTACCGTGCCCTATGGCCGCGTCGCGCAACTGATGGCCATCGCGCAGAAAGCCGGGGTCGGCAAGCTGTCGTTCATCACGCTGTCCAAATGACCGGAGAATGTTGCGGATGCAAGCGGCCGACGCAACGCGGGCGCTAAACGTTCTGTCGCGGTCATGTGGGATTTGTCGGATGTTCCCAAGCGCCTTCGGCCACGAGGAGCGGCGGGTATAATCCGCCTCCGCAAGTTCCCCCTGCTCGATTCCCCATGCTGCACTGGAAAGACGGACAACCCTATTCCGAACGCTACGGCGATGTGTATTTCTCCACCGATTCAGGCCTGGAGGAAAAACGCCATGTGTTCCTGCAAGGCAATGAACTTGCGCGCCGCTTTGCCGCTTTGCGCGCGGGCGAAAGTTTTTGCATCGGCGAAACCGGCTTCGGCACCGGCCTGAATTTCCTCTGTGCCTGGCAATTGTTCGAGCAGGCTGCACCGCCCGGCGCTAGCCTCGATTTCTTCAGCGTGGAAAAATTCCCGATCACAGCGGATGAATTGCGTGCCGCGCTTGCGCTGTGGCCGCAACTGGCGGTGCAGGCCGAATCTCTGGCCGCGCGCTGGTCGCGCCGCGTGCCGGGCTGGAACCGCTGGCAATTTGCGCAAGGGCGGGTACGGCTGACGCTGGCGCTGGATGAAGTCGCAGAGGCCTTGCCGCAATTGCCGCCGGCGGTCGTGGATGCATGGTTCCTCGACGGTTTTTCCCCCGCGAAGAATCCAGAGATGTGGAGCACGCAGGTGCTGTCCACCATCACCCGCGCTTCGCGCATGGGGGCGACACTGGCGACTTACACCAGCGCGGGCTGGGTGCGGCGCGGCTTGCAGCAGGCCGGATTTGCGGTCGCGCGCGCTCCTGGCTTTGGCCGCAAGCGCGAGATGCTGCGCGGCCTTTTGGCGCTTGCAGGGCAGATGAAAATCACGCGGGCAACGAACCGCACCGTGCTCGTCATCGGTGCCGGCCTCGCCGGTTGCGCCGTTGCTTATGCGCTGGCGCAACGCGGGCACAGGGTCACGCTCGTGGACAAGGCGATGCAACCGGCCACTGCCGCCTCGGGCAATCCGCGCGGCATCCTGCATGCGCGCTTCGGTGCGGGCATGAATGCGCTGCACCGCATCGTGCTGGCCGCCTACGGTCATGCGCTGGCACTGCTTGACGAAGTCCTCCCCATCGACGGCGTGAACC
>JAVHSB010000032.1:0-1206 GCA_036171955.1 Sideroxydans sp. | reverse complement strand
ATCGAAGCGGTGGCTACCCACCAATTTATTTACAGCAGTTTAAGGACTCAATCCTTACGCCATCGCTAAAAGTGGTTTTTAGGTTTGGGAAAGCCTTTGTTTTCGCGTATATTGACGAGTCGTTTTTCGGACTCACTTTCCAACATGGAATGCATCAAGATTCGCGGTGCGCGCACCCATAACCTGAAGAACATCAGCCTGGATCTGCCGCGCAACCAGCTGGTGGTGATCACCGGACTTTCCGGTTCCGGCAAGTCTTCGCTCGCGTTCGACACCTTGTATGCCGAGGGGCAGCGGCGCTACGTCGAGTCGCTTTCGGCCTATGCACGCCAGTTCCTGCAATTGATGGAAAAGCCGGACGTCGATCTGATCGAGGGACTCTCCCCCGCCATTGCCATCGAGCAGAAGGCAACCTCGCATAATCCGCGCTCCACCGTTGGCACCGTGACCGAGATCCATGATTATCTGCGCCTGCTGTTTGCGCGCGCGGGAGATCCGTATTGTCCGCAGCACGACATCGTGTTGCAGGCGCAATCGGTGGGGCAGATGGTGGATGCGGTGCTGGCGTTGCCGGAAGGCACGAAGATGATGATCCTGTCGCCCATCGTGGTGGAGCGCAAGGGCGAGCAACTGGAGCTTTTCGACGAGTTGCGCGCACAGGGTTTCGTGCGCCTGCGCGTGAACGGCAAGGTGTGCGAGATGGATGCCCTGCCTAAACTGGCTAAGAACTCGAAGCACACGGTCGAGATCGTGGTGGATCGCCTGAAAGTCTCTCCGGAAATCAAGCAGAGACTGGCGGAATCGTTCGAGACTGCGCTGCGCCATGCCGATGGCCGCGCACTGGCGGTAGAGATGGATACGGGCAAGGAACACTTGTTCTCAGCCAAATTTGCCTGCCCGATCTGCAACTATTCCTTGCAGGAACTGGAGCCGCGCCTGTTTTCCTTCAACAACCCGATGGGCGCCTGCCCGAAGTGCGACGGCTTGGGTGTGATCTCGTTCTTCGATCCCGCCCGCATCGTGGCTTTCCCCTCGCTCTCATTGAGCAGCGGCGCGATCAAGGGCTGGGATCGCCGCAACCAGTTCTATTTCCAGATGCTGGACAGCTTGGCCAAACATTACGATTTCGATTTGGAGCGGCCCTTCGAGAGTCTGCCGCAAAATATCCAGCAGGTGGTGCTGTACGGCAGCGGACGCGAGGAGATC
>JAVHSB010000031.1:0-5794 GCA_036171955.1 Sideroxydans sp. | reverse complement strand
TGAAGCGTGCCGAGGTGATGATGCCGTCGCAGCCTTCCTTCTGGATGCCGGGCAGACCGGACAGGAATTTGTCGGTGACGTCCTTGCCCAGCCCCGTCTTGCGGAAAGCGCTGCCGGGGATGGTGAGGATCTCCGGCGGCAGCGGCTCGTCATGCCGGTCGAAGCGCGTGATGCGGAAACGCGCCTGCTTCACATCGTGAATTTTGCCGAGGTTGTGATCGAGGCGGGTGACCTGCATCCACAGTCCGTCCGGTGTCACCATCTTCCACGACACCAGATTGTCCAGCGCCGTGCCCCACAACACCGCCTTTTTGCCGCCAGCGTTCATCGCCACGTTGCCGCCGATGCACGAAGCGTCGGCGGAAGTCGGATCGACCGCGAACACCAGTTTTTTCGCCTCCGCCGCTTCCATCACGCGCCTCGTGACCACACCTGCCCCGCATTGAATCGAGGCGTACGGTTCGCTCAAACCGGGCAATACCACATGTTCGACCGCTCCGAGCGTGTCCAGTTTTTCGGTGTTGATGACGGCGGAATACTTGTCCAGCGGCACCGCGCCGCCGGTGTAGCCGGTGCCCCCGCCGCGCGGGATCAGGGTGAGCCCAAGTTCGATGCATGCCCGCACCAGCGGAGCGACTTCGTCCTCGCTGTCCGGGTGCAATACGACGAAGGGATATTCCACGCGCCAGTCGGTGGCATCGGTGACGTGGGAGACGCGCGCCAGGCCGTCGAACTGGATGTTGTCGCGCCGAGTGATGCGCGACAGCGAGCGCAGGGTGCGCTTGCGCAAATCCAGAGTTTGCTCGAAATCGTCGGCAAAGCGTTCGACTGCCTGAGTGGTGAGTTCGAGCAGGCGCTTGACCGGTTCATTGTCGTGGCGGCGCTCCTCGATCGCATGCAGGCGATGGTACAGCGCGCCGATCAGCGCCTGGCGCCGCTTGCGGTTGGCGAGCAGGTCATCTTCCAGATAGGGGTTGCGCATGATGACCCAGATGTCGCCCAGTACTTCATACAGCATCCGGGCCGAGCGTCCGGTGCGGCGTTCCCCGCGCAGGGTGTTGATGATGTCCCACGCCTCGTCGCCCAGCAGGCGCAGCACGATCTCGCGGTCCGAGAACGAGGTGTAGTTGTAGGGGATTTCTCTCAAACGTCCGGTCATGGTGCAGCCCGATTGGCAAGGCCGGCATTCTACCCGAATGTACTGCGGTGCTCGACCCCGCAGAGTGTAAGGCGTTAGTATCCGGCGCATGGAAACCACCCGCACCCGCCGGCTTTTTTTCGCGCTGTGGCCGGATGACGCAGAACACGCCGCCCTCGCGGCGTGGCAGCCTTTGCTGCAAACGAAATGCGGCGGCAGGGCGATGCGGCCGCAAACCCTGCATTGCACGCTGGCCTTTCTCGGGGCGGTGGCGGAACGACGTCTGGAAGCACTGCGCCTGGCCGCGCAGGAGGTGGCGTTCATGCCTTTCACGCTCGACCTAGTCGCGGCGCATTACTGGGGACACAACCGCATCGTGTATGCTGCCCCGGCGCAGACGCCACGGCAACTGGCCGAACTGGTCGCTTCCCTGCAGCGCATTCTGCACACCCACCGTTTCCGTTTCGACGCGCAGCCCTACAGGGCGCATGTCACGCTGCTGCGCGGTGCACGTTGGACGGATGATGCTCTGCCGCCGGTGCCGGTGGTGCACTGGCAGGCGCGCGATTTCGTGCTGGTGCAATCGCTCGGCGACAATCTCGGGGCGCGCTATGAGTTGCTGTGCCGTTTCGGCGAGCAGGGATAAAATGCGGCGCACGATTGGGGGGAATTCATGCTTTACGCATTCACGCTGAAGGAAGGAAGACTGGAGCGCCTTGCGCTGGAAGATGGCGCGGATCTGGCCGCGCTCGCACCCGTGTGGATCGACCTGTATGGCGCCAGCGCAGATGAAGTGGCGCGGGTGGAGAACTCATACCATTTGCACCTACCCAGTCCCGAGCACCTGCGCGACATCGAGGCCAGCGCCCGCTTCTACGAACATGAAGGCAAGCTGCACCTGCGTTCCGATTACCTTTCCGGCACCGAGAGCCATGCCCACAGTGTGGCGGTTGCCTTCGTGCTGTCGGGCGAGGTGCTGATCAGCGTCCACGAGGAAGACCTGCCGATCTTCCGGCTGTTGCGCATGCGGCTGCATGCCGAATCCGGGCTCATCGAGAACAGTCGCGACGTTTTGATCGATCTGTATGGCATGGATGTCGAGTTCTCCGCCGATGCGCTGGAAGAGGTGTATGCCGATCTGGGGCTGGTGAGCCAGAGCGTGCTGAGCGAGACATTGAGCGACAAGCAGGCGCGTGAGTCGCTGGCCGAGATCGCGCATGCCGAGCACGTCAATGGCCGCATCCGGCGCAACGTGATGGACACGCATCGCGCGCTCGCATTTCTGGTGCGCACCAAGTCATTGAATCCGTCGCAGATCGAGGAGGTGAGGCTGATCCAGCAGAACATCGACTCGCTGGATGGGCATACCGCTTTTCTGTTCGACAAGATCAACTTCCTGATGGAAGTCGTCATCGGCTTCATCAACATCAACCAGAACCGCGTCGTGAAATTGTTTTCGGTGGTCTCGGTGGCCTTGCTGCCGCCCACCCTGATCGCTTCCATCTACGGCATGAATTTCAAGTCCATGCCGGAACTGAGCTGGCAGCTGGGTTATCCCTTCGCCCTGGCGCTGATGGTGCTCTCGGTGGGCGTTCCGTTCTGGACCTTCTGGCGCAAGGGCTGGCTCAAATAGTTTTTCCTGTCTTGGGCAGCAGCGTGTCGAGACACCAGCTCGCCGCCGCAAGGCCCATGCTTGCGGTCACCGTCACCGCAGAACCGTAGCCCGAACAATTCAGGTCGGCGGTGGCGCAGGCCGCGCCGCGCCGGGAATGATCCTCCAGCCAGATGCAGGCCACACCGAACTTGCCGTTGCTGCGCGGATGGATGTTGAAATCCTTCTTCAGCAGGTTGCGAATTCGCGCCAGCAGCGCGTCGTGCGTCGTGCGCGCCAGATCGTCGCGGCGCAATTTCAGCGCATCGCGCTTGCCGCCTGCCGCGCCGCACACGATGAGCTTGAACTTGTTGAAACGCGCGTGCACGATCAGCGCCGCTTTCACCCTGGCTTCGTCGCAGGCATCGATCACCGCGTCGAACGCGCCGGGCGCAAGCAGTTGCTGTATGTTCTCTTCGGTCAGGAAATCATCCACGACCGTCACCCGGCAATCGGGGTTGATGTCGGCGATGCGCTTTTTGAGCGCCTCGGTCTTGGCCATGCCCAGCGTGCTGTCCAGCGCCTGGATCTGCCGGTTCACGTTCGACACCGCGACATGGTCGAAATCGATCAGCGTGAGGTTACCGACGCCGCTGCGCGCCAGCGCCTCCACCGCCCAGGAACCGACCCCGCCCACGCCGATGATGGCGATGCGCGCCTTGTGCAAAGCCATGCGCGCGCCATCGCCGTACAGGCGGTCGAGGCCGCCGAAGCGGCGCTCGTGCTGGTCGTCGAGAGGATGGCGGTGCGGCATGTCAGTGTGATCCGGAAATATTGGGCAGCGTGGAAGATACATTCCCGCTCGTGATGCGCGCAATCTCCGCGATGGGCAAGCCGCGCAACTCGGCCAGCGTTTGCGCGATGCGCGGCAAGTATTCTGGCTTGTTCGGTTGCCCGCGCTCAAGGAAATCGGGCGGGATGTCCGGCGCGTCGGTCTCCAGCACGATGGACTCCAGCGGCAGGGTCGCCGCGAGTTCGCGCAGGCGTGTGGCGCGCGGGTAGGTCATCGCGCCGCCGAAGCCCAGCTTGAAACCGAGCTTGATGAATTCGTCCGCCTGTTGCCGGCTGCCGTTGAAGGCGTGCGCGATGCCTCCCTTCAACTTGTGCTGGCGCAGATGTTTGAGGATCACGTCTTGCGCGCGGCGGATGTGCAACAGCACCGGCAGGTCGAATTCCTGCGCCAGCTTGAGTTGTTCGACGAAGAAATATTCCTGGCGGGCGCGGTCGTAATGGTCGATGAAGAAATCCAGTCCGATCTCGCCGATGGCGACCGGATGATTGTTTTGCAGGAAACCACGCAGCGCTGCGAGGTCGGCGGGCAGGGCATCATCGGTGTACATCGGGTGGATGCCATAGGCGGGAGAGCAGGACGGGAAGCGTTCGCACAGCTCGCGCACAAGGTCGAAGTTGGCGCGCGCCACCGACGGCACGACGATGCGCTGCACGCCGGCATCTTGCGCCGTCCTGACGAGATCGGCCTGCGTGTTGCCGAACTCGGCGGCATCCAGATGGCAGTGGCTGTCAATGAACATGCTGGGTATTTTGCTCCAGGTTGTGGCTGTGAAATCAAGGTGGGAGCGCGACTCATCGCGCGATTAATCGCGCTCCCACAACTTTCTGTACATGCCGGATTTTCTAGTCCATCGTCAAAATTACTTTTCCGGTCATGCCGCCCGCCTCGATCAGGCGGTGCGCTTCGGCGGCCTGCTCCAGCGGCAACCGGTGCGTGACCAGCACGCCGAGCTGTCCCGCCTCCACCAGCGCCGCGCCCTGTTCCAGAATCCTGCGCTGGCGCACACGCTCGTCGTGCAGATTCAGAATTTGCGGCGTCAGCATCAGTTCGAAACCGAGTGAGAGATTGCGCAATCGCGCTTTTTGCACATCGGCCTGGGACAGCGCGGTGGCGAGGATGCTGACCACGGTGCCGCCAACGCGCGCGGCATCGAGCGAACGCAGAAAGGTGTCGCCGCCCACGGTGTCGAACACGATGTCCGCGCCCCGCCTATCCGTCCAGTCCAGCACCTGTTGCACGAAGTCCTGTTCGCGATAGTTGATGATCTTTTCCGCGCCCAGGCCCTGTGCCAGGCCGGCTTTTTTGTCATCGCCCACCGTCACCGCGATGCGCGCGCCGAAGTGATGGGCGAGCTGTAGCGCGACATGGCCGACGCCGCCGGCTGCGGCATGGATCAGCACCGTCTGTCCGGCGGTCAGGTGTGCGCGCTCGAACAGCGCCTCCCACGCGGTGATCAGCACCAGCGGCAGCGCGGCAGCCTCGGCCAGAGTCAGGTTGGCGGGCTTTGCGGCGCAATAATCCTCGTGCAGCGTGGTGTATTCGGCGTAACAGCCAGGCTCGTCGCCGATGCCGCCGTTGTTGAAATACACTTCATCGCCAACCTTGAAGCGCGTTACCGCGCTGCCGGTTTTCTCGACGATGCCCGCGCCGTCGCAGCCGAGGATCGCCGGCAGCCTGTCGGGATGGTAGGCGGGCTTGCTGCGCAGCTTGGTGTCCACCGGGTTCACCCCGGCAGCGGCCAGCCGGACGCGCAGATGATGCGGCGAGGACGGCGCAGGTTTTTCGGCCTCGCGCAGTTGCAGGACTTCGGTTCCGCCTGCGGCGCTCATCAGGATGGCTTTCATCAATGAATCTCCTGGTTCGTCATTCCGGCCTGCGCCGGAATGACGCTGTGCGCTATGTTAAACTCGCAGCCTAATTTAAGCGAGACGACATCATGTCCGGAAACACATTTGGAACGTTGTTTACCGTTACCTCCTTCGGCGAATCGCACGGTGCGGCGATCGGCTGCATCGTCGATGGTTGCCCGCCGGGCATGGAATTGAACGAGGCCGACCTCCAGATCGACCTCGACCGGCGCAAGCCGGGCACTTCGCGCCACGTCACCCAGCGCCGCGAATCCGACACGGTCGAGATCCTCTCCGGCGTGTTCGAAGGCAAGACCACCGGCACCCCCATCATGCTGCTGATCCGCAACGAAGACCAGCGCAGC
>JAVHSB010000030.1:0-5799 GCA_036171955.1 Sideroxydans sp. | reverse complement strand
AGCACGGTGTCATCCTCGATGAAGCCGCACTGGCCACCTTGCAACAACAGGGTAAATCGCTGATCGTGGTGGCACGCAACGGTGTCTTGGTCGGTACCTTTGCCCTCGCCGACCGTTTGCGCGAGAGCAGCCGCCGCGCGATCGAACGCCTGCGCGGCATGGGCATCCGCATCGTGATGTTGAGCGGCGACAATCACGCCACGGCACAAGCCATCGCAACCCAGGCCGGGATCGACGAGTTCCGTGCCGGGGTTCTGCCGCAGGACAAGGCCGCCCTGGTCGATTCGCTCAAGAGCGCAAATGGCATCGTCGGCATGGTGGGCGATGGCATCAATGACGCGCCCGCGCTCGCGGCTGCGGATGTCAGCTTTGCCATGAAGAGCGGCAGCGATGTTGCACTGGAAGCCGCCGACATCACCCTGATGCACAACGACCTGATGTCAGTCGCCGATGCCATCGCATTGTCGCGCGCCACCTTGCGCAAGATCCGCCAGAACCTGTTCTTCGCCTTCGCCTACAATGTGCTCGGCATTCCGCTTGCGGTGATGGGCATGCTCAATCCGGTGATCGCCGGTGCGGCCATGGCGATGAGTTCTGTGTCCGTGGTCAGCAACGCACTGCTCCTGAAACGGTGGAACCCGGCCGAACCAAATCGCGCAAATCCTATCCAACCATCCGTCTAATCCAGACTTGGGAGTTCATATCATGCAGAACAGACTCATACTTTTACTGGGCAGCGCAGTGTTGCTCACCGCCTGTGCCAGCGGAAAATCCGGCGATGTCTATACGCGCGATCAGGTGCGGCAGATTCAGACATACCGCGTCGGCGTGATTGAAGCCATGAACGAGGTGCAGATTGAAGGCACCAAGACACCGATCGGTGCGGCCGCAGGCTCGGTGGTGGGCGGGGTCGCCGGCAGCACGGTGGGCAGCGGCAAGGGCAGCGACGTCGGGCGCGTGCTCGGCGCAGTGGTGGGCGGAGTGGTCGGCGCAGCTGCCGAAGAAGGCTATACGCGTGAGGACGGCATCGAGTTCGCCATCCTGCTGGAGGATGGCAGCCATATTTCGGTGGTACAAGCCAAGTCGGTGAAGGACGAGAAATTTGCGGTGGGCGACAAGGTGCGCGTGATCGACAGTGCGGGCGTGGTTCGCGTCGTCCATTAAGAATTTCTGATAACACAACAGCCAAACCGAAAAACTCAATCCCGATAGTGTGAGCGCGACTTGTCGAGCAATTGATTTGCCACCCCCATGTGGAAGCGCGACTTGTCGCGCGATTGAATCGGGATCATGGCGCTGCCCTCTGTTTTCATCGCGCAATGAATTGCGCTCCCACCAACCCTATGAAGTCATCGCACTCTCCCTGTGGGAGCTCGACTTGTCGAGCGATTAAATCGGGGTCGCCGCGCCGCACTGCAGGTTCATCGCACAATAAATTGCGCTCCTACCACCAACCCCATGCTGCAATAGTCTTACCCCTATGGCTGATAGGAAAGCTCGGTCGATAGTTTGAAATTCTCCAGCCTGGCGCTTGCCGCTTGCGTCGGAAGTACCAGTGTTGCGACTGGCCCGTGCTCGCTTTTCACCGGGCTTGCCGACTGCAACAGCCACAGTCCTGCGCCCATAAGCATGGATAGCGCGAACGCTCCCTGCACGGCGCGATTAAATCGCATCTTGCGGCGTAATTTGCCCAGCAACAATTCCGTTTCAAGCCTTGCGTGGCCGGCTTGCAGATTCTCTTTCAGCTTCCTGTTCTTTTGCGTCTCGCGCTGCATGACTGCCTCCTCCAGCGCGTTCAATTCACTCTCGATCGCCGCATTCTGTTCGGCCAACTCGCGCGCGGAGCGCTCTGTTTCCGCGCGCTGCCCGGCGAGGGCGAGCAATTGCTGTGCAGCCTCGACATGTCTTTGCGCCTCAAGGTCGGCTGCACGTTCGGCCTCATCCAACGCCTGGCGCATGGCATCGATGCGGGCTGTGCGCTCTGACTGGTCCAGCCTCAACTGCAGTTCCCGTTGCGCCTGCTCGGCGATCTCCGCGGCCGACATCTCGCTCACCTCAAGCGTAGCCGCACGATTGCGCTGTTCCAGCGCGCACAATTCCAGTGCTTCCTGCTCCTTCCTTGCTGTCGCTTGTGCCGCCGCTTGCGCCGCCTCGATCTGCTGCCGCGCGGCCACGACCGCACGCGCATCGGCGCGCACGGCTTCTTCCTGCGCCCGCATCGCCTGCTGTTCTGTCTGGACTTTCAGTTTCGCCATGTTCAGGGCGCGCAGTGCCTGTTCTTCTTTCTCGCGTGACAAAGCGAGCAGTTCGGTGTCATGTGCCAGTTGCGCCGCCGCGATCTCCTGCGCCCGCACTTCTAACTCCAGGCACTGGTTATTGGCTTCGATCGCATGCATCTCTGTATCCATGCGCACAGTGATCGCTTCAATCGCGCTCTGCTCGGAGCTTGCGCGTTCCCGGGCAGCCGCAACCGCCTCGGTTTCAAGTGCGGCACGTTGTACTGCCGCATCCGCCGCTTTCTGCTCCTCGGCGATCCGCTCTTGTTGCGCGCGTTGTTCGGCCAGTTCAGCATCGAGCCGATCCTGTTCCGCCTGGCACGCGGCCATGGCAAGCTGTATCGTGTTTTCTGCCACACTCAACTGGCCGTTGATCGCCTCCAGTTTCTGCTGCGACAGCAATGCCTCCTGTTTGTCGTTCGCAGCCTGTTGCTGCACCGCCAGAAACAATTGACGCTCGGACTCCGCCTTCGCCAGTGCCAGCTCGCGCGCATGTTCAGCCATCTCCCGGTGCTTGAGTGCACTGGCGATGGCTTCCTGTTCGGCCGCCAGCTGTTGCTCCAGGGCGCGTGCCGCGAACATCTCCGCCTCGGCTCGCTGCTGTGCCTCGCTGACCAGTTGTTGCTCGGCCTGCGCCCGCGATTCGGCCGCGCGTCTGGCCTGTTGTTCCGCCACCAGCAGATCGCGCGCATCGGCTTCCGCCTTGCGCAGCAACTGATTGGCAGACTCGCGCTCTTTGGCTGCCTGCCGCTCGATCTCGGCGCGTTCCGCCAGCAGGCGCAGTGCCTCCTGCTCCGCGTCGAGTTTTCGTTCAGCCAAAAGTCTGGCCTCGCTCTCCTTTTCCGCAGCCTGCCGTGCCACTTCGGCGAAACGGCATTCGGCCGCGCTCCGCGCCGCCGCCTCCTCCTGTCCTTGTTGCTCCACGCTTGCACGCAGTTCCAGATTTTCCGTCAACGCGCTCTCTTCGTCGGCACGCGCGGCGGCGGCACGCTCAAGCTCCAGTTCTGCCGCGATTCTGGCCTGCACCTCGCCCAGCGCCCGTGCCTCACTCCGTTCGCGTGCGACCATGGACTCCTGCGCCGCACGTTCGGCCGCCAGCTTGGCGTTCACCAAGGCGACGACCTCGCGTTCCTTCTTCAACTTCTCCACAACCACCCGGGCCAATTCTGCTTCGGCTGCCTCCCGCTCCTGGACTTGCAGCGCACGCTCGTGTTCGGTTTCCGCGCGCCGGCGCTGTTCATCGTGCAGCCTTTGTTCGGCGGCCAGCCGTTTTTCCAGTTCGAGCTGCGCTTCCTTTTCGGCTTGCTGACGGATGCGCAGGGTTTCGGCGAGGCGCGCTTCGGCGGCGACCTTCTCCTGCGCGGCGAAAGCCAGTGCGCGCTCCTGCTCCAGCCGGTTGCGCACCTCATCGACCAGTTGCGCCTCGGCACGGTTACGCAACTCGATCTGTTCAGCAATTGCACCCTCCCGTTGTGCCTTGCCTTGGGCGATGGCACGGGCGTGCGCTTCGGCACGCGAGCGCGCCTGCACCGCGAGTTGCGCGTCGATCTCCGCCTCCATGCGTCCGCGCGATTCGAGAATGGCATCCGATTCCGCAGCAAATTCCTTGTCCTGCGACGAGACCAGACGGATTTTGTTGAGTGCTGACATGGTTAACCTCGATTCAAACGGGCAAGCCGGTTTTGGCTCGAAGCTAAATTAACAGCGGGGGGGTTTTCGGATTTGTGGAATAAGGCGGGGAAAGTGGTCTATTTCGAGGGTCACGAGTGGCAGGAGCATGAGGCTGACACTATTCTTTTCCAAACACCCAGGGGTTCGCATCCCCCAAGTGGGTGATCGCAAGGCGCGCAACGAAAGCGACTACTGTGACATGTTACTGCGTATGAGCCGACGGCAGCCTATACCGCAAAGCCGAGTGCGCAGCCATGTGGAACTTAATCAGAAGTTTTTTACAGGAACAAGGCTACCCGGCCGAAACAGATGTCTGCTGCCATCTTTCTGCCAATTGCAACAATGCCAATGCGACGCAGTTGGCGGATATCCATTCCAAGTGCAATACGATGAGGAATGAAATCGGCGAAGGGAATCTGTAGTGTTTTCCAGCTTGTATCGGCAGTAAAGCTGTGGCGATAGGACTGCCAAACCATTTGCGTGTCGCCAGTCCTAAGATGCACGTTGTAACTTTCATTATTTCCGTAGACCTCGATTTCCAAACCCTTAAAACCGCCGGCATCCAGCAATCCGTCTTCGCCCAAATCAAGGCTGGCCTGAACAAAACCGCCATTATTCTCGAGACTGACGCCTCCAGTTAAACGCAGGCATGGTTTTCCTGAAAATACCGTTGCATTTAACTCTGCTGTCGAAATGCCACCCATAACGGTATCGGTCACCGCACGCCAAACTTTTCCATTGTTTGCGTGCAGGTTACCGCTCATTCTATTGTCGATGATGAAAGTCGCGTTACCATTCATCGTGATGCCTTTAACCCTTGAACCAGGATAAGAATGACTTTGATTTTCCTTCCTCACGAGAAGCGGATGCAATGGTGTCTGCGACTTCGCATAAAAAAGCATTTGCCCGAGCCGAGTTGAATTCATAGGGCTGGAACAAGCCATTTTCGCTGTAGCGCAAAACCATCTCGTTGTTCCCGCCGTTGAATGCGACATAATCCATAGACCATGTTGGAAACAGGCGCGAGCATACTTCGCTATAGTCGATCAATACACACTTCGAGTGACGGGGATCGCCAGCTATACGCAGATAAGTCTGATTTACGTCGCGTCGCTCACCTTCCAGACATTGAAAAAAATAGCGGTCTGAATACATCAGTAGCCCGGTAACCATCTTGCTTTTATTGTTGACTTTGGATTTTTCAAGAATGTTTTGGATGTCTGCATCAGTCATGTTGTGACTGGCGTAAGAGATGTATATCAAGCGGACGAGCATGTTGATTCCTTTCTTTGATTAAATTATACGGGGAGATTTTTGTAGGCTGAGCGGCATCTTCAGGGTGTGCATATCCCATTGCTCAAGCACTAAAACCTCATGCAAACAGTCTTCAAGTACGGCATGGGCTCGCAGTGCATCCGCAGCGATACGTTGATGTACGGCGACATCGGTGTCGGTTTGATTGAGGCAACCTTGTTGATAGGCGAACAAGTCGCGCAGACCGATGATGTGTTTTGCGACTTGCGCGGGGCAGGCACATTGATAAATCAGCGATTGATCGAGAATGTGGCTTAGTTGAGTGTCTGAGAATTGTGTTTTCATACGGGCTCTTTCATTTGATGAGTTTTAATGTGTGCACAAGCGACCGGAGAGGAGAAGCCTCGTACATTGATGTTTTCGACAATGGGCACTGTGACGAATTCAAAGTGGGCTCGCTCTGCTGTCTCTTGGGTTGCCAAGATTTCACCGCCTTGGGCGAGAGAACACAGCCTGGAAGCGATATGCACATGGGCACCGATGACATCAAAATGCAGGTGCTCGTGAGTGCCCAATATTCCCGTCAATACCAATCCAT
>JAVHSB010000029.1:0-1209 GCA_036171955.1 Sideroxydans sp. | reverse complement strand
GCCTGCCCGAGAACCAGGCGCGGCGCTTCCGCGCGCTGGCGCTGGAAGAGCGCAACGGCGCGATCCTGGTCGGCATGACCGACCCGACCGACCTGTTTGCGTTCGACGAGATCGCGCGCATCCTCAAGCGCGACATCGATGTCGCCGTGGTCACCGAAGGCCAATTGCTGGAAACCATCGACCGCGCCTATCGCCGTACGGACGAGATCAGCGGCCTCGCGCGCGAGGTCTCGGAAGATCTGGGAGAAGGCTATATCGACTTTGGCGCGCTGTCCGACACCGTCGGCACGGAAGAGGCGCCGGTGGTCAAGCTGCTGCAGACCATGTTCGAGGACGCGGTGCAGATCGGCGCCTCGGACGTGCATATCGAGCCGCAGGAAACGCGTTTGCAGATCCGCTTCCGCATCGACGGTGCGCTGCATCTGCAAACCGAGGCGGACAGCAAGATCGCCGGCGCGCTGGCCCTGCGCCTGAAGTTGATGTCCGGCCTCGACATCTCGGAAAAACGGCTGCCGCAGGACGGCCGTTTCAATATCCGCGTGCGCGAACAGGCGATCGACGTGCGTATCTCCAGCATGCCGACGCAGTACGGCGAATCGGTGGTGATGCGTCTGCTCAACCAGAGCGGAAGCTTTCTGACTTTGGACAAACTCGGAATGCCGCCGGACATGCTCAAACGTTTCCGCGAGATCATCCACCGCAGCAACGGCATGGTGCTGGTGACTGGCCCGACCGGTTCCGGCAAGACCACCACGCTGTACGCGGGTCTGTCCGAGATCAACACCATCGACCAGAAGATCATCACCGTGGAAGACCCGGTGGAATACCGCCTGCCCGGCATCAACCAGGTGCAGGTCAACGAAAAGATCGACTTGAGCTTTTCCGTGGTATTGCGCGCCGCCTTGCGCCAGGACCCGGACGTGATCCTCGTCGGCGAAATGCGCGATGCCGAAACGGCGCAGATCGGGATGCGTGCCGCCATGACCGGCCACCTCGTGTTCTCCACCCTGCACACGCGCGATTCCGCCGGTACCCTGTTCCGCCTGGTCGATATGGGCGCGCCCAAATACATGGTCGCTTCCTCGGTGCAGGTCGTGCTGGCGCAGCGCCTGTTGCGCCGCGTGTGCGAAAGCTGCCGCGAGGCACACCAACCCTCGCCGCAGGAAATCGAATGGCTGGAAGCCGAGGGCGTGGCGCGCGGTGAATGGG
>JAVHSB010000028.1:0-5810 GCA_036171955.1 Sideroxydans sp. | reverse complement strand
GACGCTGGAAAGCGGCATGCTGTATCTTGGCCGGCCGGCCAAGGCGGTGCGTGCATTGACGGAAGAGGAGATCAAATATCTGCGCTATTCCGCCGAGCATTACATCAAAACCAAGAATGATTATCTGAATACGTGCCGCCCTTAATCACGAGTTTTGATTTATGCCTCCAATGCAGCCCGACGATTTTTCCCGTGCCCAGGTGAATTCTGAAACCGCGCAAATCGCCTGGCGCGAGTTGCAGCGTTATTTTGCCAGCGGGGCGACGGTTGCCGTCAGTGCAGAGCTCGATCTGGTCGAGGTGGCTTTTCAGATTGCGCAGGACAATCAGGCGTTGGTGGCACAATGGATGGAGGACGGGCTGCTCGGGCGCATCACGGACGAGCAGGCGTTAGTGTGGTACGCGGCAGATGCCATCGTGTGGGCGGTCGTAGCCAGACCTTTTGTGTTGATTCAGGAGAACCGGAATGTACTACATCGTTGACAGCAACAAATCGTTCGAACATGCTTCGTCGGACTTGGATGCGGCAGTCAAACGCAACGGTTTCGGCGTGTTGCATGTGCATGACATCGGCAATACTCTGCGCGGCAAGGGCGTGGCCTTCGAACCCCAATGCCGCGTGTTCGAGGTGTGCAATCCGGTGCAGGCTTCAAAGGTGATGGCAGAGGATATGCGGTTGAACATGGCCCTGCCGTGCCGCATTTCGGTCTATACCGAGGGCGGCAAGACGCGCATCGGCATGATCAGGCCCGCCGCCATCCTTGCCTCGCTGTCGCAACTTCCCGGGCTGGAAAAAATCGCGCAGGAAGTCGAGCAAAAGACCCAACAGATGATCGACGAGGCGAAATAGCCGCAGCTATTTCACTTTATCCAGCGCCGCTTCGATGCGCTGGCAAAGCGTCTTCAATATCTTGATCCGCGCAAAGTTCTTGTCGTTGGCCTCGACCAGTGTCCACGGCGCGATCTCGGTGCTGGTGCGGTCCACCATGTCGCACACCGCGCGTTCGTAATCGTCCCATTTCTTGCGGTTGCGCCAGTCTTCCTCGGTGATCTTGAAGCGCTTGAAACCGATCTTTTCCCGTTCCTTGAAGCGGCGCAGCTGCTCTTCCTTGGTGATTGCCAACCAGAATTTCAGCACAACCGCGCCGCTCTCGGTCAACTGTTCCTCGAAGTCGTTGATCTCGCCGTAGGCGCGCATCCAGTCGGCCTCGCTACAGAATTTCTCGACGCGCTCGACCAGGACGCGGCCGTACCAGGAGCGATCGAAGATAGTGAAGCGCCCGATCCGCGGCACATGTCGCCAGAAGCGCCACAGGTACGGCTGCGCGCGCTCCTCTTCGGTCGGCGCGGCAACCGGGATGATGCGGTAATGCCGCGCATCCAAGGCACCGGTGATGCGCCGGATGGCACCGCCCTTGCCGCCGGCATCCGACCCCTCAAACACGGCGATGACCGAGATTTTCCTGAATTTCGGATCGCGCGTGAGCAGCGCCAGTTTGCCCTGATATTTTTCCAGGTCCGTGTCGAATTTCTTCTTCGCGATTTTTAATGTCTTGTCGAGCTTGTCCAGCACATCGAGCTGGTCGATGGGCGGCTGCAGCGGGGCAACGCGCGCAAGCTGTTTGGCCGGGTGGTCGAGCCGATCGCGCAGAGCCTGCAACAGGGTTTTGCCGACGGTCAGGTTGCGGTAGTGCGCATCGCTGCCTTCGACCACGACCCAGGGCGCTTCCGCCGTGCTGGTCTCGCGCAGGGTGTGTTCCGACACCTTGCGAAACTTGTCGTACAGCTTGAAGCGCTGCCAGTCTTGCGCGGTGACGCGCCAGCGCGTCTTGGGATCCTTCTCCAGCGTCTTGAGCCGCTTACTCTGCACTTCCCTGGATAGGTGAAACCAGAACTTGAGCACCAGCGCGCCTTCGTTGGTGAGCATGCGCTCGAAGTGTTTGATGCGCTCGATGTTCTGGTTGAGATCGGCGGCACTGCTTTGCTTGAGGACGCGGCGCACGATGGGCGCGGTGTACCACGACCCGAAGAACACGCCGATCTTGCCTTTCGGTGGCAGGGCTCGCCAGAACCGCCACATGGCGGGGCGCTCCCGCTCCTCGTCCGACATATCGCCCATCGCATGCGCCTGGATGTGGCGCGGATCCATCCATTCGTTGAGCAGGTTGACGGTCTCGCCCTTGCCCGCGCCATCGACGCCGCCGATCAGGATGATGACCTGGAATTTGCCCTTTTCCGCCAGGTCGAACTGCGCGTTGAGCAAGTCCTCGCGCAATTGCGGCACTTCCTTGGCGTAGGTTGCCTTGTCGACTTTGTGCCCGAGCTCCGCTGATTCGAACATGATGTGCCCTCCCTTGATCTAAAGATCATCCGGGGCGACGGCCAGGCGCAGCTTGGTCTGGTAATCGCCTTCGCTGGTGTGGCGGCTGAGCCACCAGACCGCCCCCTTTCTGACGCTGAATCCGTTGCCGCTATCCGCCAGCAGGAACGCGGCGACCTGCCCCAGCACCGGCTGGTGGCCGACCACCAGTACGGCGCCATCGGCATCCGGCCAGCCCGCGGCCTGCAGCACGGACTGGGCAGATGCGGCCGGCCCGACAGCATTTTCAGTGGAGAATGTTTTGCTGAACGGGAGTGCGGTCTGTTGCGCGCGTTTGGCCGGACTGACCAGGATGCGGGTGTGGGGTGGCAGGCGGGAACGCAGGAAGGACGCCATCTTCTCCGCCTGTTTGCGTCCCTTGCCGGTCAGTTCTCGCTCAAGGTCCGGCCCGCCCTCTTCCGCTTCGGCATGTCGCCACAGAATCAGCTCCATTTTCATGGCTCCCTTGTCTGCCATACACGGCAGCAGCTTATACCTCGCCCGCGCGGCTTTCCAGTCGGACACCCCCCGCAGCATTTACTCCTGTGCGGTGGTGCTGGCCATCATTTGCAGCAACGTGGCCTGGGCACTAACCGGTTTGCTGCGCCCGCTGGTCTTGCGGTGCCAGAAACCGTTGCGGTCCATTTCCCAAGCCTGAACGTTGTCCTTCAGGTTGATCCTGAGGCCCTCTTCCAGCACACGCTTCTTCAGTTTTTTGTCGAGTACCGGGAAACAGGTCTCGATCCGGCGGAAGAAATTTCGATCCATCCAGTCGGCGCTCGCCAGATAAACATTGTCCTTGCCGTCGCCATGAAAATAAAAGATGCGCGAATGTTCGAGGAAGCGCCCGACCAGCGAGCGCACCCGGATGTTTTCCGACAATCCCTTGACGCCGGGGCGCAGGGCGCAGACGCCGCGCACGATCAGGTCCACCTTGACCCCGGCCTGCGAAGCCTCGTACAGCGCGTTGATGGTTTCCGGTTCCAGCAGGGCGTTCATCTTGGCGATGATGTGGGCGGGCTTGCCGGCGGCCGCCAGCGCCGTCTCGTTGCGGATCGCTTCCAGCACCTTGTCATGCAGGGTGAACGGCGACTGCCACAGATAGCGCAACTTGCTTGCCTTGCCGAGTCCCGTCAGCTGGATGAACACCTCGTTCACGTCGGCGCACAAGTCCTCGTTGCTGGTGAACAGGCCGAAGTCGGTATAGAGCCGCGCGGTGCGCGGATGATAGTTGCCGGTGCCCAGATGCGCGTAGCGGCGTAATCTGCCGTCCTCGCGCCGCACCACCATCAGCAGCTTGGCGTGGGTCTTGTGGGCGACCACGCCATACACCACATGCGCGCCGACCTGCTCCAGACGCGCCGCCCAGTTCAGGTTGGCCTCCTCATCGAAGCGCGCCAGCAGCTCGACCACGACCGTGACTTCCTTGCCGCGCCGCGCCGCCGCAATCAAGGCTTCCATCAGTTCGGAGTCGGCGCCGGTGCGATACACAGTCTGCTTTATCGCAACCACGTCCGGGTCGCTCGCGGCTTGCTGGATGAAGTCGATCACCGGCTTGAAGGATTGATACGGGTGGTGCAACAGGACGTCGCCCTTGCGGATGACCTTGAACATGTCCGCGCCCTTTTTTTGCAGCAGCGTCGGCATGCCGGGCACGAAAGGCGGAAATTTCAGGTCGGCCCGCTCCACCTTGTCCGGGATCCCCATCAGCCGCACCAGATTGACCGGGCCGTGCACGCGAAACAGATCGTTGCTGCCCAGTTCGAATTGCTGCAGGAGGAATTCGGCAAGTTCGGCCGGGCAGTTGTCCGCCACCTCCAGCCGCACCGCGTCGCCGAAATGGCGCTGCGGCAACTCCCCTTGCAGGCTGATGCGCAGGTTCTTCATTTCCTCTTCGTCCACGAACAGGTCGCTGTTGCGGGTCACGCGGAACTGGTAACAGCCCAGCACCGTCATGCCGCTGAAAAGTTCGCCCACATGCGCATGCAGGATGGAGGAAAGGAACACGAAGCCGTGCGGGCATTCGGCGACTTCGGGCGGCATCGGGATCGCGCGCGGCAACACGCGCGGCGCCTGCACGATGGCCTTGGCGGAATTGCGCCCGAAGGCATCCTTGCCCTGCAGCTCGACTGCGAAATTCAGACTCTTGTTGAGGACGCGCGGGAAAGGGTGTGCCGGATCGAGCCCGATCGGGGTCAGCACCGGCATCACCTCGCGCAGGAAGAAATCCTTCACCCATGCCTGCTGCGCCTCGTTCCAGTGGGTACGGCGCAGGAATTTGATGCCTTGGGCGGCCAGCGCCGGGACCAGCTCTTCGTTAAACAGCTGGTACTGGCGCGCGATCAGCTGATGCGTCGGCGCGAACAGGCGCTGCATTACCTGCGCCGCATCCAGGCCGTCCGGGCCGGCGGCGATCCCGCCCAGCTTGATCTGTTCCTTCAGGCCGGCGACGCGGATCTCGAAGAATTCATCCAGGTTGCTGCTGACGATGCACAGGTATTTGAGGCGCTCCAGCAGCGGAACGTTGGCGTCTTCCGCCTGGGCCAGCACGCGGCGATTGAACTCCAGCAGGCCCAGTTCACGGTTGAGAAAATTCTGCGGTACGCTGCTCCTAGCCAAGTTCAGTTTTTCGGCGGCACATAACCGGCGGGCATCTGTGCTTCCGCTCCGAAGAAATAGTTCTCCATCTGCTGCGCCAGAAATTGGCGCGCCTTCGCATCCGCCAGGTTGAGGCGGTTCTCGTTCACCAGCATGGTCTGGAATTTGATCCAGCTTTGCCAGGCCTCCTTCGACACGCTGTCGAAGATGCGCTGTCCCAGATTCCCGGGATAAGGCGGTCGCTCCAGACCTTCGGCCTCGCGCCCCAGTTTTACGCACTGCACCATTCTTGTCATTGCTGCTCTCCATAATCGGTTGATGATAGGCGTGCAATGTTACACGCCGATGAAACAGGCTGCCTCACTTCAGGTTTCTCACGAAAACCTTGGAGCGGCGCTGGTAGTTGTAAAGGGCCTTTTTCTCCTTGGGCAACTGGGTCACATCGGCCTCCTTGAATCCGCGCTCGATGAACCAGTGCGCGGTGCGCGTGGTCAGCACAAACAGCTTCTTCATGCCCTGTTCCCGCGCCATCACACTCATATGCTTGAGGATGGCTTCGCCGTAGCCGTGGTCGCGGCAGGACGGCTCCACCGCCAGGCAGGCCAGTTCGGCCGCCGCCTCGTGCGGGAAAGGATAAAGCGCGGCGCAGCCGATGATGCGATGGTCGTGTTCGAGCACGACAAAGCGCGCGATCTCCTTTTCCAGCAGTTCGCGCGAGCGCCTGACCAGCACGCCTTCCTCTTCCAGCGGGCGCAACAGTTGCAGGATGCCGCCCACATCTTCGATGGTCGCCGGGCGCAGGGTGTTGAGCGTGCTTTCCACCACCATCGTGCCGATGCCTTCGTCGCTGAACA
>JAVHSB010000027.1:0-5843 GCA_036171955.1 Sideroxydans sp. | reverse complement strand
CGCTGATCAGCAATCCACCCAGCACCATGGTGGCGATGGTGGTCACGGCGTAGGTTTCGAACAGGTCCGCGGCCATGCCGGCGCAATCCCCGACGTTGTCCCCGACGTTGTCCGCGATAACCGCAGGGTTGCGCGGATCGTCCTCCGGGATGCCGGCTTCAACCTTGCCGACCAGGTCGGCACCGACGTCCGCACCCTTGGTGAAAATGCCGCCGCCGAGACGGGCGAAGATGGAGATCAGGGAACCGCCAAAGGCGAGCCCGACCAGAGCGTGGGTGGCTTCGGTGGTCGTGTCCCCCATCGTCAAGGTGAGGAAGGCGTAATAACCGGCCACGCCGAGCAGGCCCAGGCCGACCACCAGCATGCCGGTGATGGCGCCGCCCTTGAAAGCGACATTGAGCGCGGCATTGAGACCGCTTGCTGCCGCTTGGGCTGTGCGGATATTGGAGCGCACGGAGACGTTCATGCCGATGAAGCCGGTCAGTCCCGACAGCACGGCACCGAGCACGAAACCGACCGCCGTCTGCCAGCCCAGGGCGAAGAAAATGGCAATCAGCAAAATCACGCCGACGATCGCGATGGTCGTGTATTGCCGGTTCAGGTAGGCTTGCGCCCCTTCCTGCACTGCGGCCGCGATTTCGCGCATGCGGTCATTCCCGGTCGGCAGACCGAGTATCCATTTGATCGAAACAACGCCGTACAACAGTGCGGCTACCGCACATACCAACGCAAAGACCAGAGCAGACGACATCTTTTCCTCCCCAAGTAAAAACCGCCCCTTGCGGAGCGGTGTTGAACATCAAATCTTGAAATTTTCCAGCTTTTTTGTGGCAGCAACATTCTTCAGTTGCACATATTGCGGCAAACCGTTCTTGTAGGCGGGATAGTCTTCGCCCTTGATCAGCGGTGTCAGGTAGGCGCGGCACTTGTCGGTGATGCCGAACCCGTCCTTGCTGATGAAGTTCCGCGGCATGAATTTCTCCACGTTGGCCACCTTGGAAAGGGGGGCTACACCGACTTTCCATTTATAAGGCAGATCGGACAGGCGCTGTACCGTGGGCATCACGGCATTTTCGCCCTTGAGCGCCAGTTCCACAGCCGACTTGCCGAGCGCATACGCCTGCTCAACGTCGGTTTTTGATGCGATGTGGCGCGCAGCGCGTTGCAGGTAGTCGGCCACCGCCCAGTGGAATTTGTAACCCAGCGCCTCCTTCACCATATTGGCGACCACGGGTGCTGCCCCGCCCAGTTGCGCATGGCCGAAGGCATCGCGCGAACCTTGTTCCGCGAGGAACTTGCCGTCGGGGTAGTGGCAACCCTCGGAAACCACCACGCTGCAATAACCGTGTTTCTTCACCAGGGAATCCACCTTGGCGAGGAATTTTTTCTGGTCGAATTCGATCTCGGGGAACAAGATCACCACGGGGATGCCTTGTTCTTCGACCAGACCGCCTGCGGCGGCGATCCACCCGGCGTGGCGTCCCATCACTTCCAGCACGAACACCTTGGTCGAAGTCTTGGCCATCGAACGCACGTCGAAGCTGGCTTCCAGCGTGGATACGGCAATGTATTTGGCGACCGAGCCAAAGCCCGGGCAGCAGTCGGTGATGGGGAGGTCGTTGTCCACGGTCTTCGGCACATGGATGGCCTGCACCGGATAGCCCATCTTCTCCGACAACTGCGAGACCTTGTAGCAGGTGTCGGCGGAGTCGCCGCCACCGTTATAGAAGAAATAGCCGATGTTGTGCGCCTTGAACACTTCGATCAGACGCTCGTATTCGCGCTTGTTATCTTCCAGTCCCTTGAGCTTGAAACGGCAGGAACCGAAAGCGCCCGAGGGCGTGTTGCGCAGGGCGGCGATGGCTTTGGCTGATTCTTTGGTGGTGTCGATCAGGTCTTCGGTGAGCGCGCCGATGATGCCATTGCGACCCGCGTACACCTTGCCGATCTTGTCCTTGTGTTTGCGGGCAGTCTCGATGACGCCGCAGGCTGAAGCATTGATGACGGCGGTGACCCCGCCGGATTGGGCATAAAACGCATTCCTTTTTGCCATTCCCTATTCTCCCATGCTCAATTGTTGTAGTGCCTGCATCCTGATAACGATGCGGCAGCATATTACCCGTTTTGGAGGCCTGTGATATTACCCATATTGCGGGGGTGGTGTATTACCCGTTCGAGAGAAGGGCTATGAAGAACGCATGCAAAGAGGGGGCTGGTATTCCAGCGTCGCATTGATCTCACACGGGTAGAATGTCCAAAAAAATATAACTGACGAACCCAATCTTCAGGAGGATCGCAATGACAATCGAACTTTTCAATAATGGCAAACATCTGTGCCTGATGTTTGATGATCTGGTGGACGACACCTCCGGCGAGGCGGTGCAGGCCAACCAGTTCCTGGTGGTGAACAACGGCCATGGCGCCCTGATCGACCCGGGCGGCAACATGACCTACAACGGCCTGCTGATGGCCATGCACAATTATTTTGCGCCGAAGGATCTCGAGTACATCCTGGCCTCGCATGCGGATCCGGACATCATCGCTTCGGTCAACAAATGGATGATCCACTCTGAATGCACCGTGCTGATCTCCCAACTGTGGGTGCGTTTCGTGCCGCACTTTTGCAGCGTCGGCAATGCGGTCGGCCGGGTAAAGGGCATCCCGGATGCCGGCATGTCATTGCCGCTGGGGCAGTCTGTGCTCAAGGCAGTGCCGGCGCATTTCATGCACTCGGAGGGGAATTTCCAGTTCTATGACCCGGTCAGCAAGATCCTGTTCAGCGGCGACATGGGTGCATCCCTCGTGCCGCACGACGCAGCCGATACGCCGGTGGAAGATTTCAGGCAGCACATCCAGTACATGGAAGGATTCCACCGGCGCTACATGATCTCCAACAAGATTTGCCGCTATTGGGTCAACATGGTGCGCGGAATGGATGTGGAGATGATCGTGCCCCAACACGGCCGCATGTTCAAAGGCAAGAAGATGGTGAACGAGTTCCTCGACTGGATCGAAGCATTGCCGTGCGGCATCGACAACATGACGCAGGAAAACTACCGCGTTCCGGCGTGAAGGGCCGGCGGCGCGCTGTCACAGCGCGTTGGCGCCGGCCTGGGCGATTTGACCGTCCTGCACTGAACGCACACCACTGATTCCCAGGCCGCCGATAACGATCCCCTCGCGCAGCAGAGGCACCCCGCCTTCGGCCGGAATGACGCCGGGCAGGGCGAGATGGATCAGGCGGCCGCTCGTCACCGCATCTTCGGAGGCTTTGGTCGGCATGTGCAGTGCCGCAGACATGTGCGCCTTGGCAGTGGCCGTCTCGACACTGCCGAAGCGGGTGTCATGGCTGCGCTGCATGTACAGCATGTGCCCGCCGTCATCGACCACCACGATGGAGACTTTCCAGTCATTGGCGAGCGCCTCGGCCTCGGCCGCTGCGGCGATGCGTTTCGCATCGTCCAGCGTCAGCACCGGTTTGCGGGTCATGTTCACGCGCCGAGAACCTTGAATACCTGGTCGCGGATGGATTCCACACTGCCGACTCCAGGTACGCGCACGACTTTGGGCGCGTGCGTGTCGCCGGTTTTCGACCATGCGCTGTAATACTCAACCAGAGGCTGGGTCTGCGCGTGATAAACGTCGAGCCGCTTGAGCACGGTGTCTTCGGCATCGTCCTGGCGTTGCACCAGGTCTTCGCCGGTCACATCGTCCTTGCCCGAGACTTTGGGCGGATTGAACACGATGTGGTAAGTGCGACCGGAAGCGGTATGGACGCGGCGTCCGCTCATGCGCTTGACGACTTCGCTGTCGGCCACATCGATCTCAACCACGTAATCGATCCGGATCCCGGCATCCTTCATGGCTTGCGCCTGGGGAATGGTGCGCGGGAAACCGTCAAACAGGAAACCCTTGGCGCAGTCTGCCTCCTTGATGCGCTCCTTTACCAGATTGATGATAATCTCATCGGAAACGAGATTGCCCGCGTCCATGACTTTTTTTGCCGCCAGGCCGAGCGGGGTGCCGGCCTTGATTGCCGCCCGCAACATGTCTCCGGTCGAAATTTGCGGGATACCGAACTTTTCCCGGATGTAATTGGCTTGAGTACCTTTGCCTGCGCCGGGGGCGCCTAACAGAATCAGTTTCATGCCGTTTCTCCTTTAGTTGGAATGCTCTTGAAGTGCGAACAGGCGCTGCGCCGCCTGCCAATCCAGATCAGTATCCACGCCACTGGGCGGTGCTTCCGCCGCAATGGTCACGCCAATCTTGTAGCCATGATAAAGCGCGCGCAGTTGTTCCAGCGATTCCGTCTGTTCGATAGCGGCCGGTGCAAGGCGACCGTAGGCGCGCAGGAAGCCTGCGCGGTAGGCATAGATGCCGATATGGCGCAATGCATTAACCGTATTTTGAGCTTCTACCCTTCCAATTTTATCTCCGGAAGATGTCGGGCGGCCGTCCTGCCCTTCAGGCGTGGTAAATCGAATCCCTGCATCACGCGGCCAGGGAATCGGCGCGCGGCTGAAGTAAAGGGCATTTCCATTTTTGTCCAGCACCGCCTTGACCACGTTCGGGTTGCGCATCGAAGCTTCATCGTGGATGGGGTGACAGGCGGTGGTGATGGCGCATTCGGTGTGTTCTTGCAGATGCTGGGCGACGGCGCGGATGAGCGGGGGCGGAATCAGCGGTTCGTCACCTTGCACGTTGACCACGATGGTGTCGTCCGGCCAGTCATGCTGCGCAGCGACTTCGGCGATCCGGTCAGTGCCGCTGGCATGATCGGTGCGCGTCATGCAGGCCTGGAAACCATGCTGTTCTGCTACGGCGAGGATCGGTTGATGGTCGGTGGCGATGATGACCTGGGCTGCGCCGCTTTGCACCGCCTGTTCGGCAACGCGAATCACCATCGGCTTGCCGCCGATGTCCAACAGCGGCTTGCCCGGCAGGCGCGTCGAGGCGAAGCGGGCCGGGATGACAACCTTGAATTGAAGCGTCATGGCTTCAAAGGGTTTCGACTTCTTCCGCTGTCAGGCTGCGCGCTTCATCCGCCAGCATCACCGGGATGTCGTCCTTGATGGAAAAGGCAAGCCGGTCGGCCTTGCACACTAGTTCCTGCTCGGCTTTGCGGTAGATTAGCGGCGATTTGCACAACGGGCAGACCAGAATGTCGAGAAGTTTTGCATCCATTATGGCGTGACCTTTTTGAAGATGAGTTGAGCGAGAGCGGGACTGACTTGTGCATCCACCCGTAAAACCCAATAGTTCTCGCTGGCGAATGCGGCACATTTTACCGCATCTTTTTCGGTCATGAGCAGCGCATCCATGTTCCCGAAGGATAACTCCGATGGGGTATAAGCGTGATGATCGGGGAAGGCGTGCGGGGTGCAAACCAAGCCGAGACGGTGCAGATGGCCAAAGAAACGTTGCGGATGACCGATCCCGGCAATGGCATGTAATTTTTGGCCGGAAAAATCGGCAGCCGTTCTGGATAGCTCCGGGTTGAGCAGATTATAGAAACAGCTGCCTTCCAGCTGCATCGCGAATTCGCCCGCTTGCGTCGCACCGCCATTGACTACTACCGCATCCACTTCCTGCAGGCGCGATACCGGTTCGCGCAACGGACCGGCTGGCAGCAGCAGACCGTTGCCGAACCGTCTTGCGCCATCCACCACGGCAATCTCGACATCGCGCTGCAGGCGGTAATGCTGCAGGCCATCGTCGCTGAATATCAAGTCGCACTCCGGGTGGGCGCGCAGCAGGGCCAGGGCGGCAGCAG
Source organism: Sideroxydans sp. (assembly GCA_036171955.1). Taxonomy (GTDB): domain Bacteria; phylum Pseudomonadota; class Gammaproteobacteria; order Burkholderiales; family Gallionellaceae; genus Sideroxyarcus. Next base: position 70 of record JAVHSB010000027.1, on the reverse strand, counting down.
AGCGGTCGCGCCCGGTCCAGACCGGACACAATTTGCGTTGTGCCATCAGCAGCGGTTCGTCGCCGACTTC
>JAVHSB010000026.1:0-5851 GCA_036171955.1 Sideroxydans sp. | reverse complement strand
CGGCGAGCAGGGCAAAGTGATGCACTTCGCGTGCCGAGCCCGTTTCAACCACGATGCCGGTGCTGGTGCGCAGGCCCGCATTGACCAGATGATGGTGCACCGCCGCCGTTGCCAGCAATGCGGGAATCGCCACACGGGCAGCGCATACTGCGCGGTCGGACAGGATCAGCACGTTGTAGCCCGCAGCGACCGCCTTGTCGGCGGCCTTGAGCAAGGCCTCGATGGCCGCTTCGCATCCGGCGGCGCCGTCCTTCGCCGGATAAGTGATGTCCAGCACCTTCGATTTGTATCTGCCTTTGGTGAGCTTGTCTATGTTGTGCAGCTTGGCCGCGTCTTCGTGCGACAACACGGGCTGGTGCGCTTCCAGGCGAGCCGCAGGGCGGGTGTCATCGATCCCAAGCAGGTTGGGCTTGGAACCGATGAACGATGTGAGCGACATGACGATCTCTTCGCGGATCGGGTCGATCGGCGGGTTGGTCACCTGCGCAAACAACTGCTTGAAATAGTTGTAAAGCACCTTGTTTCGGCTGGACAGAACCGGCAATGCGCTGTCGCTGCCCATGGAGCCCGTTGCTTCTTCGCCCGCGTTGGCCATCGGCTGCAGAATGAACTTGAGGTCTTCCTGCGTGTATCCAAACGCCTGTTGCGCATCCAGCAAAGGAACCGTGGCAACCTGCGCGATCTCCGCTTCGGGCAAATCATCGAGGAAATAGCGCGACTGTTCGATCCACTTGCGGTAAGGCTTGGCGGTGGCGATCTGCTGTTTCAGTTCGGCATCGTCCACGATACGTCCAGCCTGCATGTCAATCAGCAGCATCTTGCCCGGCTGCAAACGCCATTTCTTGACGATGTTCTGCTCGCCAAAATCCAGCACGCCCATCTCGGATGCCATCAGCACGACATCGTCGTCGGTAATCAGGTAACGCGCCGGGCGCAATCCGTTGCGGTCGAGGGTTGCACCGATCATGCGACCGTCGGTGAAAGCCACGGCGGCGGGGCCGTCCCACGGCTCCATCAGCGCCGCGTGATATTCGTAGAACGCGCGCCGCTCTTCATCCATCAGCGGATTACCGGCCCAGGCTTCTGGTATCAACAGCATCATTGCTTGCGGCATCGAGTAGCCGCCAGCCACCAGCAGTTCCAGCGCATTGTCGAAACAGGCGGAGTCGGACTGGCCTTCGGTAATCAACGGCCACAATTTTTCCAGGTCTGCGCCGAGGATCTTTGACGACATCGCGGCATGCCGTGCGGCCATCCAGTTGACGTTGCCGCGCAGGGTATTGATCTCGCCGTTATGCGCGATCATGCGGAACGGATGAGCCAGATTCCAGGTAGGAAAGGTGTTGGTGGAGAAGCGCTGGTGCACGAGGGCGAAGGCGCTCACCACGCGTGGATCCCGCAAGTCGCGGAAGTATTTGCCCACCTGGTCGGCCAGCAGCATTCCCTTGTAAACGATGGTGCGCGAGGACAGCGACGGAACATAAAAGCCTGCGCCCTGCCCCTTGCCGAGTTGGCTGATCACATGCTCTGCGGTCTTGCGGATAACGAACAGTTTGCGCTCGAAGGCGTCCTGGTCCGCAGTGTGTTTGCCGCGCCCGACGAATATCTGGCGAACCACCGGTTCGACCGCCTTGACGCTTTCACCCAGGGTGCTGTTATCGACCGGCACATCGCGCCAGGCCAGCAAAGTCTGCCCCTCGGCTTTGATTTTCTCGGCCAGTATCTTTTCGCAGGCACTGCGCGCGGCAGGATTGCGCGGCAGGAACAACATGCCAACCCCGTATTCTCCCGCCGGCGGCAGCTGGATGTTGCCCCAGCCCATCTCGTCGCGCAGGAAACGGTCCGGAATCTGGATCATGATGCCCGCACCGTCACCCGCCAGCGGATCAGCGCCGACCGCGCCGCGGTGAGTCAGATTTTCCAGAATCTTCAGGCCTTGCGTAACCCGCTCGTGACTGGTCTGGCCTTTGATATGAGCGACGAAACCAACGCCGCAGGCATCATGTTCATGGCGCGGGTCGTACAGCCCCTGCCGCGCCGGCAAAGAAGAATTGTTCACCTTGCACTCACCTCGATCATTCATGAAACTGGCGACACACCCGTGCCGCAGCGGAAATTCATCCAAAAAGGGCGGGAATGCTACCTTAAACTACCCCCCCAGGGCAACTTGAGCACCGTTCAGGTCTCGTCGATCGCGAAAATCCGCCTGTGTTCTCGAATCGCGTAACGATCTGTCATTCCGGCAATGTAGTCGGCCACAGCGCGCACCTGATCCTCCCCCTGCGCCACTATGGATGTCGGCGGCAACAGGCGCGGATCGGCAACGAACGATGTAAACAGGTCATGGATCACCCGGTGCGCCTTTGCACTCATGCGCATCACGCGGAAATGCCGATACAGGTTGGCATGCAGAAAGGATTTGAGCTCGGTATTGGCCGCTCTCATCTCCGGACTGAATGCCACCATGACCGGGGCCGCGCGCACTGCGGCCAACGAGTCAGGCCGCACTTGCTCCAGGTTTTCCTCCGTCTGCCTTATAAGATCGGTGATTTGCGTGTTTATCATGCGGCGCACCGTCTCATGCACCACCCGCCTCTCAGCCAGTTGCGGGTAGCTTGCGCGCACCTCCTCCAGGTGCATGGCAAACAGGCGTATCGAAGCCAACTGATCGAGGCCGATCAAGCCGGATCGCAGTCCGTCATCCACGTCGTGATTGTTGTAAGCGATCTCGTCCGCAAGATTCGCAATCTGCGCTTCGAGCGATGGGCGCTGGTCGTTCAGGAAGCGCAGCCCGACTTCCCCCAGCTGCGCGGCATGTGCGCGTGAACAATGTTTGAGGATGCCCTCGCGCGTTTCGAAACAGAGATTGAGCCCGTCAAAGGCAGCGTAGCGCTCTTCCAGCACATCCACCACGCGCAACGATTGCAGGTTGTGTTCAAAACCCCCGTGATCCTGCATGCATTCGTTCAGTGCATCCTGCCCGGCATGGCCAAAAGGGGTATGGCCCAGGTCGTGCGCCAGTGCGATCGCTTCGACCAGATCCTCGTTCAGGCGCAGATGGCGCGCAATCGATCGCCCGATCTGTGCCACCTCGATGCTGTGGGTAAGCCGGGTTCTGAACAGATCGCCTTCGTGATTGACGAAGACCTGCGTTTTGTATTCGAGACGTCGGAACGCGGCAGAGTGGATGATTCGATCGCGATCGCGCTGGAACTCGCTGCGCCCGGAGGGAGCCGCTTCGGGTATGCGCCGCCCGCGCTCGCTCACCCGCGCCGCGTAGGGTGCAAGCATCAGCTCAATGGCCACTGCATGCCTCCAGGGTTTCGCTCAGCACAGATTGCGCGACCTCATCCGCGACCACGCCCTGACCCAGCTTTCGCAGCAAGACAAAGCGCATTTTGCCCGCGATCACTTTTTTGTCCAGTTCCATCAGCTGCAGGTATTTTGACACCCCGAGTGCGGGGGCGACGGTTGGCAAACCCGCCTGCTGCAACAACGCGCGCACGCGATTCACATCTTCATTGTTCAACCAGCCCAGCCTGCGGGACAGGTCGGCGGCCATAAGCGTCCCCGCCGCGACCGCCTCTCCATGCAACCATACGCCGTAGCCCATGCCGTTCTCAATCGCATGACCGAAGGTATGACCGAGATTGAGCAGGGCACGCTCTCCGCTTTCGCGCTCGTCGGCTGCCACAACCTCCGCCTTGTTCTGACAGCACCGTACAATCGCGTATTGCAACGCGGTCTTGTCGCGGGCGCGAAGTTTTTCCATATTGGCTTCCAGCCATTCCAGAAACGGCACATCCCGGATCAGACCATATTTGATGACCTCAGCCAGTCCTGCGCTCAACTCCTTGTCAGGCAGGGTATCCAGCGTGTCGGTATCCGCCAGCACCAGCCGCGGCTGATAGAAGGCTCCAATCATGTTCTTGCCCAGCGGGTGGTTGATCCCGGTCTTACCCCCCACCGAGGAATCGACCTGAGCCAGCAGCGTGGTCGGAATCTGAATGAATGGGACCCCGCGCAAGTAAGTTGCTGCGGCAAAACCGGCCATGTCGCCGATCACCCCACCGCCCAGCGCGATCAGCGGTGTGTTGCGCTCACTGTGCGAGGCGAGGAGTTCGTTATAGATCGTGTCGATAGACTCGGCATTCTTGTACTGCTCGCCATCGGCCAGAACGATGCTGCGGCAATGAACACCCTGCCGTTCGAGCGCGGATTGCAGCCTGTGGAGATACAGCGGCGCAACCGTGGCGTTGGTCACGATCACCGTGCGCTTTGCGGGCAGGCTGGGCAACAACAATTCCGCGGTTCGCTGCAACAAGCCGCGGCCGATATGGATGGGGTAACTGCGTTCGGCCAGGCCGACAGTCAGCGTCTGCATTGGGGTTGTCTCCTGAGTTTCTCCAGCTTGTCGCCAAGCGCTCAATCTTTCGAGCAATTTCTCCAGCAGCATATGCACACTTTGTTTCCCGGTGTGCATTACGATGTCGGCAATTTCCTGATAGTGCGGATCGCGTTGCTCATACAGGGTTTGCAGCTTTGCATACGGGTCGGCAGTCTGCAGGAGCGGCCGGTTGTGGTCGTGCCGTGTGCGATGCCACAGGTCATGCACGCTGCTTTTCAGGTACACCACCACGCCGCACTGTTGCAACAGCGCGCGATTGGACGCACTCAACGGGGCGCCTCCGCCTGTAGCCAGCACCATGTTGGTCCGGTGCGCCAACTCTGCCAACACGGCACTTTCCCGTTGGCGAAAACCTGTCTCGCCCTCCACGTCGAAGATATGCGGTATGGTCACACCGGTACGCTGCTGTATTTCCTCATCGCTGTCGACAAAGGAACCCTGCAATTGTTTCGCGAGCAGCCTTCCGACCGTGGTCTTTCCGCTACCAGGCATGCCCACCAGAATAATATTGCCCGATGTTCGCTTGAAAGGTTGATTCGTATTCATTGTGGAAATTGTAACGGAGTTCGATGCAGTAAAACAAAGCCCGGCAAAAGCCGGGCTCAATTTGGTCTAAACTTTTGTGCTAGTTCGACCCCAGCGTGTCCTTGAGGATTTTCGGAGTGATGAAGACCAGCAGCTCTTTCTTGCTCTTGGCGCGAGTATTGTTCTTGAACAGCCAGCCCAGCACAGGGATGTCCCCCAATCCGGGCACTTTCGAAGTCGAGTCGGATTCGTCCTGGGTATAAACCCCGCCAATCACCACTGTTCCGCCGTTATCCACCAAGACCTGGGTGTCGACTTTCTTGGTATTGATGCTGGGCACCCCGGAGAAGATGTTGCCGACCGAGTCCTGGCTGACGCTGATTTTCATGGTGACGCTGTCTTCCGGCGTGATCTGCGGCGTAACAGTCAGCCCAAGCACTGCCTTCTTGAACGCGACATTGGTTGCGCCGCTGCTGCTGGCCTGCTGATAGGGAACTTCCACCCCGGACTCGATGGTCGCGGCAGTCTTGTCGCTGGTCACCACGCGCGGGCTGGCGATATTCTTGGTGGTGCCATCAATGGCCGAAGCGTTCAGCTCGAGCGTCAGCGTTTTGGTGGCGGCCGCATTGAACAAGGTCATCGTCAAGCCGCCTAGACCGGTCGCCGCGCCGGGCAGATTCAAGCTACCCCCGGATACGCTACCCCTGCCCGCATTGCCGACGGCAAATCCGCCCCCTTGGGCTTGTGTCGGGCCTACGTATCCCAGTCGCCCACCCAGAGTCTGGTTGAAAGTTTCGCCTGCCTCGACAAAGCGCGCTTCGATCAGTACCTGACGCACCGGCACATCAACCAGCTTGATCAGCTTGCGCACTTCTTCCAGACTGGTCGGCACATCCTTGACGAACAGGATGTTCGTGC
>JAVHSB010000025.1:0-1219 GCA_036171955.1 Sideroxydans sp. | reverse complement strand
AAAACCGGACTGAGCGCGGCAGAACAATCTTTCCTCGACAACGAAGTCGAGCAGTTGTGCGGCATGCTCGACGACTGGGACATCACCCATACCCGCCAGGACCTGCCGCCGGAAGTTTGGCAGTTCATCAAGGACAAGGGTTTCTTCGGCATGATCATTCCGAAGGCGTACGGCGGTCTGGAATTTTCCGCGCAGGGGCATTCGGCGGTGGTCGCCAAAGTATCCTCGCGCAGCGGCACGGCGGGTGTCACCGTGATGGTGCCGAACTCGCTGGGGCCGGCGGAGCTGCTGCTGAAATACGGCACACAGGAGCAAAAGGACAGATATCTGCGCCGCCTGGCACAGGGGCTGGAGGTTCCGTGCTTCGCGCTGACCGGTCCCTTCGCCGGGTCCGATGCCGGCGCGATCCCCGATTACGGCATCGTCTGCCATGGCGAGTTCAACGGCCAGCAGAATGTGCTCGGCATGCGCGTCACCTGGGAGAAGCGCTATATCACGCTGGCGCCGGTGGCGACGCTGCTCGGCTTGGCATTCAAGCTGTACGACCCGGATCATCTGCTCGGCGCGGAAACAGAACTCGGCATCACGCTGGCGCTGATTCCGACCGACACGCGCGGGGTTGAGGTCGGCCGCCGCCACTTCCCGCTCAACTCCGCTTTCCAGAACGGCCCGACCAGCGGGCGCGATGTTTTCATTCCGATGGAATACATCATCGGCGGCATGACACGCATCGGCCAGGGCTGGCGCATGCTGATGGATTGCCTGTCGGTGGGGCGCTCCATCTCCCTGCCGGCCAGCGCTGTCGGCGGCGCGAAGCTGGCCGCACGCAGCAGCGGCGCCTATGGCCGCGTGCGCAAGCAGTTCCATGTGCCGGTGGGCAAGTTCGAGGGCGTGGAGGAGGCGCTGGCCCGCATCGGTGGCAATACCTATCTGATGGATGCCGCGCGCCGCATGACGGCGCTGGCGGTCGATCTGGGCGAAAAGCCATCGGTGGTTTCGGCCATTGCCAAATACCATTGCACCGAGCGCGGCCGCCAGGTGATCAACGACGCGATGGACGTGCACGGCGGCAAGGGCATCTGCATGGGACCGGACAATTATCTGGCGCGCATGTATGAGCAGACGCCCATTGGCATCACGGTCGAAGGCGCGAACATCCTCACCCGCAGCCTGATCATCTTCGGCCAGGGCGCGGTGCGGGCGCATCCCTATGTGCTGA
>JAVHSB010000024.1:0-5860 GCA_036171955.1 Sideroxydans sp. | reverse complement strand
AGAATTGTGCCCGTAGCTCAACCGGATAGAGCACCAGCCTTCTAAGCTGGGGGTTACAGGTTCGATTCCTGTCGGGCACGCCAATGGACACGCCGGTTCAATGGTGGCTGTAGCTCAGTTGGTAGAGCCCTGGATTGTGATTCCAGTTGTCGACGGTTCGAGCCCGTTCAGCCACCCCATATTCTTCCCGTTGTTGCGGGAATGCGCGAATGACCCGCCCCTTGTGGCGGGTCATTCGCATTTCAATCCGTGTAAAATCCGCGCACGCCAAAACACAAAGGGCAGCCAATTGAACAAGATCAAAGGGATGATCCTTGCCGCCGGGCAGGGCACGCGCGTCAGGCCGCTGACCCAGGACCTGCCCAAACCGATGATTCCCATCCTCGGCAAGCCGGTGATGGAATATCTGGTCGAGCACCTCGCGCGCTTTGGCGTTGACGAGATCATGGTCAACGTCGCGTACAAACACTGGAAGATAGAGAACTACTTCGGCAACGGCAGCACCTGGGGGGTGAAGATCGGATACTCCTACGAGGGCGTGTACGAATACGGCGAGATCACGCCCAAGTCGCTCGGTTCGGCCGGCGGCATGCGCAGGATCCAGGATTTCGGCGGTTTCTTCGATACCACCACGATCGTGCTGTGCGGTGATGCGCTGATCGACCTCGATATCGCGGCCGCGGTGCAGGAGCACAAGGCCAAGCAGGCGGTGGCGAGCGTCATCACCCTTGAGGTGCCGCGTGCCGAGGTGGGCAACTACGGTGTGGTCGAGACCGACAGCGCGGGGCGCGTGATCGCGTTCCAGGAAAAACCCAAACCGGAAGAGGCGCGTTCCTGCTTCGCCAGCACCGGTATTTATATCTTCGAACCCGAAGTGATCGACCTGATCCCTTCCGGCCAGGTATTCGACATCGGCAGCCAGCTGTTCCCGATGCTGGCCGCGCGGGGCATGCCTTTTTATGCGCAGAAACGCCAGTTCAACTGGATCGATATCGGCCATGTGGCGGACTACTGGGAAGTGCTGCAGCGCGTGCTCAAGGGTGAGGTTGCGCACATGGAGATGCCTGGAACGGAGATCCTGCCCGGCATCTGGGTCGGCATCAACACCCGCATCGACTGGGACCATGTCAGGATCGAGGGGCCGGTCTATATCGATGCCGGGGTGAGCATCGAAGCTGGCGCCGAGATCATCGGGCCGGCATGGATCACGCGCGGATCGCAAGTCTGCCGCGATGCCAGGGTCATCCGCAGCATCCTGCTGCAATACACCCGCATCAGCCCGGGCATGACTTTCGAGGAAGCCATCGTGTCGCCGAAATATTTCGTCGAGCACAAGACCGGCGAGACCTATTATCTCGGCGACGACCGCACCCCGCTGCGCTGGGGCGATGCGCGTGGCCGCTGAAGCGGATTGCACCCGGTTCATGGTGGAATCGACCGGAGTTTTCCTGAATCATCGTCCGGAAAATCAGGCATGGGCCAGACGTTCTGCGGGGCTGTCGCATGAGAATCGAAAATAATCGTGTGTTGAGCGTGCGCGAGCTGAATCTCGCCGCAAAGCAGCTGATCGAGGGCGGTCTGCCGCTGCTTTGGGTGCGCGGCGAGATTTCAAACTTTGTCGGCGCGGCCTCCGGCCACTGGTATTTTTCGCTCAAGGACGAGCAGGCGCAGGTGCGCTGCGTGATGTTCCGCCACAAGAGCCAGTATCTGGATTTCAAGCCGGCGAACGGGATGCAGATCGAAGTGCAGGCATTGCCGACATTGTACGAGGCGCGCGGCGATTTCCAGTTGACCCTGGAAAAAATGCGCCCGGCCGGAATGGGCGCGTTGTTCGAGGCCTTTGAGCGGCTGAAGGCAAGACTGGACAGCGAAGGTCTGTTCGATGAGGCTCGCAAGCGTGCGCTGCCCCGGCTGCCCCGGCAGATCGGCATCGTCACTTCGCCGCAGGCGGCAGCCCTGCGCGATGTGTTGCGCACCCTGGCCAACCGCATGCCGAATGTGCCGGTGGTGCTGTACCCCGCGCCGGTGCAGGGCGCGGACGCCGGGCACAAGATCGCGCAGGCGATCGCCACCGCCAACCGGCGCGCCGAGTGCGATGTGCTCATCGTCTGCCGCGGCGGCGGCAGCATCGAGGATCTGTGGGCGTTCAACGAGGAAGTGGTGGCGCGCGCCATCGCTGCAAGCACGATTCCGGTGGTGAGCGGCGTGGGACACGAGACCGATTTCACCATCGCCGATTTCGTGGCCGACCGGCGCGCGGCAACGCCGACGGCGGCGGCACAGGCGGTGGTGCCGGAGCGCGCTGCGCTGCGCCAGGAGGTGGACGGGCTAAGCAGACAACTGTCGCGCGCCATCCTGCGCCAGTTAGAGCGGCGCATGCAGCCGTTGGATTATCTGCAACGGCGGCTGCTGCATCCGGCGCAACGCATCCGCGCGCAAATCGAGCAACTGGCTGCGTTGCAACGTCGCCTGCGGTTGGCCCAGGGTGGCGTGATGCAACAGGCGCACTGGCGCCGCCAGTCCGCGTGCCAGCGCCTGCACCGGCAACAGCCGGATATCGCGCCGCTGCAGGAGCAGTTGGCGAATCGCCTGCGGCGTCTCGGGGTTGCGCTGGCGCACAGATTCGAGCGGGAGGAGGCGCGCCTGCTGGCGCGCCGGCAGCAGTTGCAACATCTCGACCCGCAGCAGGTGCTGGCGCGCGGTTACAGCGTGGTGCGCGATGCGACCGGGCATCTCGTGACCCGCAGTGCCGATGTCGCAGCCGGTGATCGTTTGCAGCTCACTTTTGCCCGCGGCGGGGCAGAGGTGGAGGTTGTGGAAACAAATAAAGGTTAAAATCCCCCACTAATTTTTTCATGCGTTCATCCAAGATGAAGTCTCATTTCTCCCGCCGTTCCTTGTGGCTGATCCTGCTGGTCGCGCTCGTCATCTGGTTCGGCAATCTCGAATATCGCAAGCTGATCAAGCCGGACGAGGGGCGTTATGCCGAGATCCCGCGCGAGATGGTGGTGAGCGGGGACTGGGTCACGCCGCGCCTGAACGACCTGAAATACTTCGAGAAACCCCCGCTGCAATACTGGGCGACCGCTGTCGCCTACGAGGTGTTCGGCGAGCATCAGTGGACTTCGCGCCTGTGGGCGGCCCTGACCGGGCTGGCCGGGGTATTGCTGACCGGATTCGCGGGGGTGCGCCTGTTCGGGCGCGAAGCGGGCATTTATGCCGCGCTGATCCTGGGCAGCAGCAGCCTTTATCCGATGATGGCGCACGTCAATACGCTGGACATGGGCGTGACCTTCTTCATCACGCTGGGCATCGTCGGACTCCTGCTCGCCCAGCAGGCGGCGAGCACGCAGAGCGGCAACGCCCGGCAGACAGGCAAGTCTTGCCGCAACTGGATGTGGCTGGCCTGGGTGGCGATGGCGCTGGCGGTGTTGAGCAAGGGACTGATGGGGCTGATCCTGCCGGGTGCGGCCTTGTTCCTGTATTCACTGTTCAACCGCGACTGGAGGATCTGGTTGCGCATGCACTGGTTCAGCGGGTTGCTGCTGTTCCTCTTGGTCGCGCTGCCCTGGTTTGTGCTGGTGATGCGCGCCAACCCGGAATTCTTCCAGTTCTTCTTCATCCACGAACACTTCGAGCGTTTCCTCACCAAGGTGCACGACCGCTACCAGCCGTGGTACTACTTTGTGCCGGTGCTGCTGTTCGGTATGTTGCCTTGGACGCTGCTGATGCTCGATGCGTTGCTGCGCACCTGGCGCGGCAGCGCGGCGCAGGCACGCACCTTCAGCGCGGAGCGGTTCCTGCTGGTGTGGGCCGTGTTCGTCTATTTCTTCTTCACCATTTCCAGTTCGAAGCTGCCGTCGTACCTGTTGCCGATGTTTCCCGCGCTCGCGCTGTTGATGGGCAGGCAACTGGCCGCGCTGCCGGCGCGCCGCGTGTTCTGGCTGCTCGCGCCCGCGCTGCCGGTGTTGCTGGGCCTGCTCGGAGTGGTGGCGGTTGCCGAGCGTTTCGCCGACACGCCGGTGCAGACCGAGATGTACGGCGCTTATGCGGTATGGCTGACGGTGGCCATGCTGGTGTGGCTGGCCGGTATGGCGGCGGCGCTGTACGGGTTGCGCCGGGGCAACAAGCCGGCATCCATCGCCCTGCTGGCGCTGGCCACGCTGCTGGCGACGCAGATCGGCGTGTCCGGCTACAACACCATTGCGCGCGAGCGTTCCGCTTACCTGATCGCGGCGGCGATCGTGCCGCAGATCAAGCCCGAGGTGCCGTTCTATTCGGTCTATAACTACGAGCAGACCTTGCCGTTCTATCTCAAACGCACGCTGACCCTGGTCGATTTCCAGGATGAGATGGCGTTCGGCATCGGGCGTGAACCGCACAAATGGCTGCCCACGGTGGATGATCTCGCGGCACGTTGGCATACCGATGCCGAGGCCTACGCCATCGTGCCGATCTCGCGCTTCGCCGATTTGCAAAACAAGGGAATGGACATGAAAGAAATCTATCGGGACCACCAGCTCGTGGTGGTGATCAAGCCATGAACATCGTCAGCTTCAGCCTGATCTTCGCCGGTGTGATGCTCAACGCCGCCGCACAGATCCTGATGAAGGCGGGCACCAACGCCATCGGCCATTTCGAGTTCAGCCTCGCTAATGTCATTCCCATCGGCTGGAGACTGGCGACCGAGTGGCACATCGTTACCGCGCTGTTCTGTTACGGCATCAGCGTCGTGGTGTGGATCCTCGCCCTGTCGCGCGTGCCGGTCAGCATCGCTTTCCCGATGCTGTCGATGGCCTATGTGGTGAACGCCGTCGCCGCCAAATATCTGCTCGGCGAGGACTTCAGTGTCACCAAGCTGGTCGGCATGGGCGTGATCATCCTGGGCGTCATCATCATTTCCAGAGCTTGAAAATAATTGTCATTTCGGCCCACGCCGGAATGACCTGTTTGTAGAACAGGAACGGACAACATATGAGCGAATTTTTACCTTTCACCAAACCCTACATCGACGAAGCGGCGATTGCCGCAGTGGCCGAAGTCTTGCGTTCCGGCTGGATTACCAGCGGCCCTCGGATGCAGGAATTCGAGAAGGAACTCTCGGCTTTCTTCGGCGGTCGCCCGGTGCGCACCTTAAATTCCGGCACCTGCACCATGGAGATCGCCTTGCGCATCGCGGGCATCGGACCCGGCGACGAAGTCATCACCACGCCCATCTCCTGGGTGGCGACATCCAATGTCATCCTCGAAGTCGGCGCGACCCCGGTGTTCGCGGACATCGATCCGCTCACGCGCAACATCGATCTGGACAAGGTCGAGGCCGCCATCACCCCGCGCACGAAAGCCATCATCCCGGTTGACCTTTCCGGTCTGCCTGTCGATCGTGACCGGCTGTACGCCATCGCTGCCAAACACAAGCTGCGCGTGGTGGAAGATGCGGCGCAGGCCATCGGTTCGAAATGGGGCGGCAAGCGCATCGGCAGCTGCGGCGATTTCGTCTCGTTCAGTTTCCAGGCCAACAAGAATCTCACTACCACCGAGGGTGGCTGTCTGGTGTTGAACAACGAGGACGAGGCGCGCCTCGCGGAAAAATATCGCCTGCAGGGCGTCACGCGCAGTGGCTTCGACGGCATGGAGGTGGATGTCCTCGGCGGCAAGTTCAACATGACCGATGTCGCTGCTGTCATCGGCCTCAACCAGTTGCGCCAGTTGGACGCCATCACCGCGCGTCGCCATGCTTTGGCCCGCCATTATTTTGCGACCTTCGGTGCGGATTTCGAGAAACGGACGGATGTGCAGTTGCCGCTGGCGGATTTCGAGCATACCAACTGGCACATGTTCCAGATCGTGCTGCCGCAAG
>JAVHSB010000023.1:0-5888 GCA_036171955.1 Sideroxydans sp. | reverse complement strand
ACTGCTCGACTTCGTTGTCGAGGAAAGATTGTTCTGCCGCGCTCAGTCCGGTTTTGGGCATCGCCAGCAGCCGGCTCCAGCGCGGACGGCCACTGAACAGCTCGCCATCCCACCATACGGTGCCGGCGTCCAGCGCCTCCTGTTCGGTCTGCGAAACCTGGGGCAGGATCTTGCGAAAGAGCTTGAGGATGAAGCCGCTGACCAATGTGCGGCGCAAGGCGGGAATGCCGAACAGCATGACGATGACCGCCAGTACCAGCAGCACAACGTTGAGGCTATCGTCCGATATGCGGCTCCGCACCGCCAGCACCGGCACGATCACGATCAGCGCCAACAACCAGCTCCAGATCGAGGCCCGGAAAAATGCCAGAAACATGAACACGACCAGCACTGTGATTATGATCAAAATCGACATGGCGAACCTCTAGTTGTAATTGGGTGGGTGTTCGAACTGTAACGCGCCGCATGGCGACTGACAACGTAAAGTTGAGTCCTCATCTGCCTCATCATCCCAACCATTCTGTTGACCTTGGCAAAAAGCTCTGCCAGACTGCGCGCCATGAATCACACCGTGCGCAAACTGATCGCGTCGTTCATGCTGCTGTGGCTGCCGCTGTTCAGCGCCAGCGCCGTGGCGGAATCGCTCGCCATGCAGTTGCAGCGCGGCGATTGTCAGGAGTCTTCGGAGATGATGGTGGCCATGTCGCATGACGATATGACGGATCACGGCATGATGCATCACGACACAGACATGCAAATGGCAAACGACAGCACCTCCAATTGCACCGACTGCGGCATCTGCCACATCGCCTGCTCTGCCTTCATCCCCGCGATTGCAGCCCTGCCGCAGTTGCCGGAGTCCGGCTCACAAGCCGTTGCTTCTTATCCCGAGACTTTCGCCTCCCATCTTTCCGTCCCCCTGTTGCCGCCTCCCCTCGCCTGCGTCTGACGCGGGACGAGTCCGTCTGCTGAATCCGTAGCACCCACTCTGCCCGCTTCGTGCGGCGTCCGTTCGCGGTCGTCCGCCTGCTTTCCAACTGCAACAGGAAGCGGAACATGAGACACGAAGCAATACTTTTCACCTTGCTTGGCGCGTTGTGGCTGACGCCTGCCGCCGCCGAGCCGCCGCTGGGCAGCGACCTCGACGGTCTGCTGGCCTATGCGCGCGAGCATAATCCGGAGCTGGCAGCCTCGCAGCATGAAGCCAGTGCGGCGATGCAGAACAACGAGTCATCCGGCACGCTGGCCGATCCGCTTCTGCGCATCGAGCCGATGGATGTGACCAACGGCAATTCCGCCACCAAGTTCACCCTGATGCAGAAGCTGCCCTGGTACGGCACGCGCAATCTGCGCCGCGAGGTGGCTGATGCGCACAGCGAGGAAGCTAGGAGCAACGTCGCCGCCACCTGGGCAGAGCTCTCCACGCGGATCAAGCAGGTTTACGCCAGCTACTACTTCGTCATCGGCAGCGAACAACTGACGCAGCAGACGCTGAACCTGCTGAACGGTCTGGAGCAGATCGCGCAGACACGCTACGCCAACGGCCTCGGCCAGCAACAGGACGTAATCCGCATCCAGATGGAGCAGACGCGCTTGCAGACCGATCTGATCGCCGTGCAGAACGCCCGCCACCACAGTCATGTGCGACTGAACTCCCTGTTGTCGCGCCCCGGCAATGCCGCGCTGGCGGAGCCCGCCGCACTGCGCCCCATGCCAACGCCCGCGCAACTGGACGAGGCCGCCCTGCTCGAACGGCTGGATGCGCGCAACCCGCAACTGCGCTTCGCCGATGCCAGCCTGCGCGCGGCCGACCGCCAGCGCGAACTGCAATATGCCGACCGCTATCCGGAAGTGACGCTGGGCATTGCGCCGACGCGCAGCAACGGCAGCATCTCGCGCTGGGACCTGATGCTGGAACTGAACATCCCGCTGCAACAATCCACCCGCCGCGCACGCGAAGGCGAGGCCGAAGCACGACTGTTTGCGGCAAGCAGCCGCAAACAGTCACTACTGGAGCAGAAGCGCGCGGCACTTTCAGAAGCGCTGTCCGCACTGGAGACCGCACGCCGCACCGAGCAACTGATCGCCACCCGCCTGTTGCCGCAGGCGCAACTGTCGCTGGATGCCACGCTGGCCGCGTATGAGACGGGCAAATCTGGCTTCGCCATGCTGATCCAGGCACAACAACAACTGCTGACCATCCGTCAGCAACGGCTGCGTGCGCAGACTGACATGCAACTCGCGCTGGCCGATATCGAGAACCTGCTGGGAGAATCACTATGAACGACAAGGTCAAATTCGCGCTGGGCGCGCTGCTGCTGGTGATGGTCGCTGCGGGCGGTTACTGGTATGGAAAGACCCGTACAGAGTCCCGAGTGCCGAATGCCGAGAGCAATTCAGAACGCACGCCGCTCTATTACCGCAACCCGATGGGCCTGTCCGACACCTCGCCGGTGCCCAGGAAAGACTCGATGGGCATGGACTACATCCCGGTGTATGCGGGCGCAGAAGCGGAAGACAAGGAAGGCTTCAGCGTCAGCGCCACCAAGGTGCAAAAGCTTGGTGTGCAGAGCGAAGCGGCGGCGATGCGCGAACTGGACCGCAGCCTGCGCCTGAACGCGCGCATTGAAACCGATGAGCAACGCCTGACCACCATAGCGCCAAAGTTCGAAGGTTGGGTCGAGAAGCTGTACGTCAACACCACCGGCCAAAGCGTACGAAAGGGCGAGCCGCTGTTCGAGGTGTACAGCCCGGAACTGGTGTCCGCCCTGCGCGAACTGGCACTGGCAAAACAAGGTCTGGCATCGCTGCAGGATGCCGACGAACAAGCGCAGCAAAGCATGCAACGCCTGGTCGAAGCCAGCGAAGCACGTTTGAAGAACTGGGACATCGCCGGTAACCCCGTTAAGGGAATACCCTCTTCTCAATCCTCCCCCGCAAGCGGGGGAGGAGGCAATCGAGAAAGACAATCTTCCATCTCTGGCGTCACCTACTACGCCCCCGCCAACGGCATCGTGCTGGAGAAAAAGGCCGTCGAGGGCATGCGCTTCATGCCCGGGGAGACGCTGTACCGCATCGCCGATCTGTCCACGCTGTGGGCCATCGCCGATGTGCCGGAGCAGGACATCGGCAAGCTACGGCGGGGCAACACGGCACAGGTCACTGTAGAGACCTACCCCGGCCGCCTATTCGAAGGCAAAGTCGATTTCATCTATCCCACTCTGAACGAGATGACGCGCACAGGACAGGTGCGCATCGTGCTGCGCAATGCGGACGGCGCGCTCAAGCCCGCCATGTATGCGCAAGTGAAGGTTGCGACCGGCAAAGCCAAAAAGGCATTAACCGTACCAACCTCGGCAGTGATCGACAGCGGCACGCAGCAGACCGTGCTGGTGCGTCTGGACGAGGGACGCTTCGCGCCGCGCAAGGTGACGCTGGGCCTGCGCAGTGACGACTATGTGGAAGTCACCGACGGTTTGACGCAAGGCGAACAAGTGGTCACCCGCGCCAACTTCCTGCTTGATTCAGAGAGCAACCTGCAGGCGGCCTTCAGCGGCATGGGCGATATCCCCACCCTCACCCCAACCCTCTCCCGGATGGAGAAAGAAAAAAATGTAGTCGGCCATACCGCGACCGGCGTGCTGGAAGAGGATTATGGCGACGGCAACGTGAGCATCACCCACGAACCCATCCTCTCACTCAAGTGGCCAGCAATGACCATGGACTTCGCGCTGGCGAATCCGTCGCTGGCGGCCAATATCAAGCCGGGTAGTGCAATCAACTTCGAGATCGTCGAGCGTGGCGAAGGCGAATGGGTGGTCACGAAGCTGCAAGCGCAGCACGAGGGACACTGACATGAAGAGCACGATGAACCTCCTCCACGTCATTCCCGCGCAGGCGGAAATCCAGCTCATATGTAAAGCCCGCGTAGCGGACAAAACCCAATGTCGTCACGCTTTGCGTGGATTCTTCAACCAACTGGATTCCCGCCTTCGCGGGAATGACGAGGTCAAAGGAGACGAGCCATGCTGAACACAATCATTGAGTGGTCGGCAAGGAACCGATTCCTGGTTCTGCTTGCCACCCTGTTCATCACACTGTCGGGCATCTATGCGCTAATGAAGACACCGCTGGATGCGCTGCCCGACCTCTCCGACGTACAGGTGATCGTCTACACAGAGTATTCCGGTCAGGCCCCGCAGGTGGTGGAAGACCAAGTCACCTACCCGCTCACCACGGCGATGCTCGCAGTGCCGAAGTCCAAGGTGGTGCGCGGCTTCTCCTTCTTCGGTGCATCGTTCGTGTATGTGATCTTCGAGGACGGCACCGACATCTACTGGGCGCGGTCGCGCGTGCTGGAATATCTGAACAGCATCGCCGGGCGCATGCCAAAAGGCGTGTCGCCGCAACTGGGGCCGGATGCGAGCGGCGTGGGCTGGGTGTATCAATACGCGCTGCTCAGCGAAAAGCATGACCTCGCCCAACTGCGCACGATTCAGGACTGGTATCTGCGCTATCAACTCACCAAGGCGCACGGCGTGGCCGAAGTCGCCTCCATCGGCGGCTTCATGCAGCAATACCAGGTAACGGTCGATCCGGTGAAATTGCGTGCCTATGGCCTCCCGTTGAGCCGCGTGTCGCAGGTGATCCGCGACTCCAACCGCGATGTTGGCGGGCGCGTGGTAGAGATGGCCGAGACCGAATATATGGTGCGCGGCCGCGGCTACCTGCGCGGCAAGGCGGACATCGAAAATCTGGTGGTAAAGTCAGAACGGGGCACCCCGGTTCTGCTGCGCGACATCGCACGTGTGGAACTCGGGCCGGACGAGCGGCGCGGTCTGGCCGAACTCAACGGCGAAGGCGAAGTGGTGTCCGGCATCGCCATGGCGCGCTACGGGCAGAATGCGCTGGAGGTGATCCAGAACATCAAGGATAAGATCGCCGAGATCACTCCGGGATTGCCGGAAGGTGTCAGCATCCAGGCCGTGTATGACCGCTCCGAGTTGATAAAACGCGCCATCGCCACGCTCAAGCACACGCTGTTCGAAGAAGGTCTGATCGTCGCGCTGGTGTGCATGGTGTTCCTGATGCACGCGCGCAGCGCGCTGGTCGCCATCGTGATGCTACCCATCGGCGTGCTGATTGCCTTCATCGCCATGCGTTTCCTGAACCTGAATTCCAACATCATGAGTCTGGGCGGCATCGCCATCGCCATCGGTGCAATGGTGGATGCGGCGATTGTGATGATCGAGAACGCGCACAAGCATCTGGAGCGCATGAAAAATGAATCATCGAGGTTCGATGCGATATTGAATGCGTGTAAGGAAGTCGGTCCCTCCCTCTTCTTCTCCCTGCTCATCATCACCGTCTCGTTCCTGCCGGTATTCACGCTGGAGGCGCAGGAAGGCCGATTGTTCGCGCCGCTCGCGTTCACCAAGACCTTCGCCATGGCTGGTGCGGCGCTGCTCTCGGTGACGCTGGTGCCGGTGCTGATGCTGCTATTTATAAAAGGGAAGATCAAACCGGAAGCCGAGAATCCGCTTAACCGCTGGATGATCGCTGCCTATCGCCCGCTCATCCACTGGGTGCTGGCAAAGAAGAAAGCAACGCTGGCCATCGCGGTCGGCGTGATGGTGCTGAGCATCTATCCCGCGCTGAAGCTGGGCAGCGAATTCATGCCCACGCTCAACGAAGGCACGCTGTTCTACATGCCCACCGCGCTGCCCGGCATGTCGGTGACCAAAGCAGCCGAGCTGTTGCAGACGCAGAACAAGATCATCAAGAGCTTCCCCGAAGTCGCCTCGGTGTATGGCAAGGCCGGCCGCGCGCAGACCGCCACCGACCCGGCGCCGCTGGAGATGTTCGAGACGGTGATCAACCTCAAGCCG
>JAVHSB010000022.1:0-5897 GCA_036171955.1 Sideroxydans sp. | reverse complement strand
TGTTTCGCAATCCGCCGGGAGATCATGCGGCGCGGCTGATCGAGTCGTGCGGGCTAAAGGGCAGGCGCAGCGGCGGCGCGCAGGTATCGGAGAAACATGCCAACTTCATCGTCAACACCGGCGCGGCGACGGCGGTGGACATCGAGAGTTTGATTGAAGAAGTCCGGCAAACGGTGCTGCAAAAGACGGGGATAGAACTGCAACCCGAGGTGCGTATCGTGGGGGCTAAAACAATTTAGCCACAGAGACCACAGAGCGCACAAAGAAGTCATCGGCACACTTTCTCTGTGATCTTTGTGTCCTCTGTGGCAAAGACTGAGGTGTTGAATGAGTGATGTGAATAAATTTGGAAAAGTCGCGGTGTTGCTTGGCGGACGATCTGCCGAGCGCGAGGTGTCGCTGAAGAGCGGCAATGCGGTGCTGGCCGCCTTGCTGCGCAGCGGTGTGGATGCGCACCCCTTCGATCCGGCCGAGCGCGACCTGCATGACTTGCGCGTAGAGAATTTCGCGCGCGCGTTCATCGCGCTGCATGGGCGCTTTGGGGAAGACGGCACGGTGCAGGGAGCGCTGGAGCTGCTGGGCATTCCCTACACCGGCAGCGGCGTGATGGCTTCCGCCATCGCCATGGACAAGTGGCGCAGCAAAATGATCTGGCAGGCTGCCGGCCTGCCCATTCCGGAATACGAGGCGCTGACGGCGCCGACCGACTGGGCCGCGCTGGCAGACCATCTCGACCTGCCGCTGTTCGTGAAGCCGGCTAGTGAAGGTTCCAGCGTGGGCATCAGCAAGGTGCGCAGCGTGGACGAATTGCCCGCCGCCTATGCCGAGGCTGCCCGGCACGACAAGGTCGTGCTCGCGGAAAGCTGCGTAAGCGGCGGCGAATACACGGTGGCGATCCTCGACGGCCAAGCTTTGCCGGTAATCAAGATCGAGCCGGCCAGGGAGTTCTACGACTACGAGGCGAAATATTTGCGCGACGACACGCGTTACTTGTGCCCTTGCGGCCTGAATGCGGCGGACGAGACGGCGATGCGGGAACTGGGTTTGCGCGCGTTCGACTTGATCGGCGGCTGCGGCTGGGGGCGGGTGGATTTCCTGCGCGGCGCGGAGGACGGCAAGGCGTATGTGCTGGAGGCGAACACTTCACCCGGCATGACGGATCACAGTCTGGTGCCGATGGCGGCGCGGCAGGCCGGCATCAGCTTCGAGCAGCTGGTGCTGCGGGTGCTGGAAGGAGCGGGAATTGGAAAATAGAGGCGCATGTCCATTGTGTTGCCCGATTGCGTGCACGGCACGGGGGAAGAGCTATGTGGGCTGATGCCGAACGCTTGCGCGCGCTCGCCAACCTGCTGCTGGGGTTGAGCGCGCTCTGGGTGTTGTGGAGCTGGGCAAGCCTCGCGCTGCATTCACCGGCATTCGCCCTGCACGCGGTGGAATTGCAGGCGGTGCCCGCGCATGTGACACGAGGGCAGTTGCAGGAGGTGGTGCAGCAGGTGAACGGCAATTTTTTCACCGTCGATCTGCAACGCACGCGCCAGCAGCTCGAACAGCTGCCGTGGGTGCGCCAGGCCGGGGTGCGGCGCAAGTTTCCGTGGGCCTTGCAGATCGAGCTGGAAGAGCATGTCGCGCTGGCGCGCTGGAATCAGGGCGATCTGATCAATACCCACGGCGAAGTGTTCCATGCCGCAACGGAGCAGCGGCTGCCGCAGTTCGTGGGCGAGGCGCACAACGCGCAACTGGTGGCGCAGCGCTATGCCGAGTTGAACCTGCTGTTGCAGCCATTGCACCGGCAGATCGCGTGCATCTCGCTGTCGCCGCGCCTAGCCTGGCAGATCGAGCTGGACGACGGGTTGCAGGTGGCGCTGGGGCGCGAGGAGACGCAAGCGCGACTGGCCCGTTTTGTGCGGGTGTATCCGGCCGTGCTGGCGACGGCCATGCCGGGCGCGCGTGCGGTGGACCTGCGCTATCGCAACGGCTTTGCCGCCGCCATGCCGGGCGCTGCAAGTTGAGTTTCGGGAGGAAGTGATGAGCAAGGAAAGCAAGAATCTGATCGTCGGACTGGATATCGGCACTTCGAAGATCGCGTGCATCGTGGCCGAAGTGACCGCGGAGGGCACGCTCGAGGTGGTCGGCGCGGGCATGCACCAGTCGTCCGGCATGAAGAAGGGCATGGTGGTGAACATCGATGCCACGGTCGGCGCGATCCAGCAGGCGCTGCAGGAGGCCGAGCTGATGGCGGACTGCAAGATCCGCGAGGTCTATACCGGGATCGCGGGCGGGCACATCCGCAGCTCGAACGCGCACGGCATGATCAAGATCAAGGACAAGGAAGTCGCGCAGACCGACGTGGTGCGCGCGATCGAGACGGCCAGTTCGATCAGCCTGCCGGGCGACCAGCAGATCCTGCACATCCTCGAGCAGGAATTCAGCATCGACGGCCAGGAGGGGATCAAGAGACCGCTTGGCATGAGCGGGCTGCGCCTGGAGGTGGAGATCCACATCGTGACCGGCGCGGTATCAGCCGTGCAGAACATCCTGAAATGCATCCACCGCTGCGGGCTGGAGGTGAACGACATGATCCTGCAGCCGCTGGCGTCGAGCAAGGCGGTGCTGGCGGAGGACGAGAAGGAGCTGGGTGTGTGCCTGGTGGATATCGGCGGCGGCACCACCGATGTGGCGATCTTCACCAACGGCGCGATCCGCCACACGGCGGTGATCCCGATCGCCGGGGACCAGATTACCAACGACATCGCGATGGCCTTGCGCACGCCGACCAAGGACGCCGAGGACATCAAGATCAAATACGGCTGTGCCCTGCGCCAGCTTGCGACCGATGCGCCGATCGAAGTGCCCGGCGTGGGCGAGCGCAGCGCGCGCATGTTGTCGCGGCAGACCCTGGCGGAAGTGATCGAGCCGCGCGTGGAGGAGCTGTATTCGCTGGTGCAAACCGAATTGCGGCGGAGCGGGCTGGAAGATTTGCTGTCCTCCGGCATCGTCATCACCGGCGGCAGCGCCGCATTGCAGGGCATGGTCGAGCTGGGCGAGGAGATTTTCCATTTGCCGGTGCGCCTCGGTTTGCCGCGCAATATCGGCGGGTTGTCGGCAGTCGTGAAGACGCCGCGCTATGCGACCGGTGTGGGGCTGCTGTTGTACGGGCTGGAGCAGCGCAAGCGGAACGAAGTGGCGAGAGTGGGGGGCGGGTCATTCAAGGAGGTGCTGGGCAGGATGGCGGCGTGGTTCAAGGGGAATTTCTAGCAGGCGTGGCGGATTTGTTTTTGTTTGATTTTTAAATTTGTTGATATCAACCCAAGGAGAAAAATGATGGCTTTCGAACTGTTGGATGCACAACCGCAAGGCGCGGTGATTAAGGTGGTGGGGGTGGGCGGCTGCGGCGGCAATGCCATCGATCACATGATCGAGCAGGGCGTGCAGGGAGTCGAGTTCATCACCATCAATACCGATGCGCAGGCATTGAAACGCAGCAAGGCGAGGGTGCAGTTGCAGATCGGCGCGAACCTCACCAAAGGTCTCGGCGCGGGCGCCAAGCCGCAGGTCGGGCAGGCGGCGGCGGAGGAAGACCGCGATCGTATCGCCGAGATCATCGGCGGTGCGAACATGGTGTTCATCACCGCCGGCATGGGTGGCGGCACCGGCACCGGCGCCGCGCCGGTCGTGGCTCAGGTGGCGAAGGAGTTGGGCATCCTTACCGTGGCCGTGGTGACCAAGCCCTTTCTGTTCGAGGGCAAGCGCATGCAGCTGGCGCAGGCCGGCATCGAGGAATTGGCGGCGTACGTCGATTCGCTCATCATCGTGCCGAATGCCAAGCTGATGGAAGTGCTGGGCGGCAAGACCACTCTGCCGGCGGCATTCAAGGCGGCGAACGGCGTGTTGCAGGGCGCGGTGGCGGGGATCGCGGAAGTGATCAACGTGCCCGGCATGGTCAACGTGGATTTCGCCGATGTGTGCACCCTGATGTCGGAGAACGGCATGGCGATGATGGGCGCTGCTTCCGCAGCCGGCGAGGACCGTGCCCGTCGCGCGGCCGAACAGGCCATCGCCAGCCCGTTGCTGGAGGATGTGGACCTGACCGGCGCCCGCGGTGTGCTGGTCAACATCACCTCCAGCAGCAACATCACGCTGGAAGAATTCCACGAGGTGATGAACTGCTTCCAGTTCGCGGCGGCAGAAGCGACCGTGATCGTCGGCTCGGTGTTCGACGAGAACATGGGCGACGAGCTGCGCGTGACCATCGTGGCGACCGGCCTGGGCTCCCTGCGCAAGCCGCAAAGCAAACCGGTGCTGGCCTTCGAGAAGCAGGTGCGCACCGGTACGCACGATGCGCCGCTGGTCGATTTCAACGCGCTTGAAATGCCCGCCGTCTATCGCTCCGGACGCAATCGCGAAGCTGTCGAGGCAATGAAGCAATCCGGGGTGGAGACTCTGGATATTCCCTCATTCCTGCGCAAACAGGCGGACTGACCGGAACGCACCACCGCGCGAGACGTTTCCCTGTGCGCTACGGCAGGCGGTGCAATGGGAGGCTATGTTAGACTTTGTGGTGTAGCAGTCGGATAAGGCGAAATGGTCAAACAACGCACATTGAAGAAGGTGGTCGAGGCGACCGGGGTCGGCTTGCACACCGGGGAGAAGGTCTATCTGACCTTGCGTCCCGCCGCGGTGGACACCGGCATCGTGTTTCGCCGTGTGGACTTGCCGCAGCCGGTCGATATCCATGCCCGCGCCGTGGCGGTGAACGACACGCGCCTGTCCACCTGCCTCGAGGAAGGCGGCGCGCGCGTGGCGACGGTGGAGCACCTGATGTCCGCCCTGTCCGGACTGGGCATCGACAATGCCATCGTCGAGCTGACCAGCCCGGAGTTGCCCATCATGGACGGCAGCGCCGGTACATTCATTTTCCTGCTGCAATCGGCCGGCATCGTGGAGCAGGATGCCGCCAAGAAATTCATGCGCATCAAGAAGACGATTGAGCTGAAGGAGGGCGACAAGTGGGTGCGTTTCGAGCCCTACAACGGGTATCGCCTGAATTTCACCATCGATTTCGCGCACCCCGTGTTTGCGGGCACCAAACAGCAGGTCACGGTTGATCTGGGTGAGCATTCGTATGTGAAGGAAGTGAGCCGCGCCAGAACCTTCGGCTTCATGCAGGAGGTGGAATACATGCGCTCGCAGGGATTGGCGCTCGGCGGCAATCTGGATAATGCCATCGTGATGGACGAATACCGGGTCATCAATCCGGACGGCCTGCGTTTCGAGGACGAGTTCGTCAAACACAAGGTGCTCGATGCGATCGGCGACCTTTACCTGCTCGGACATCCGTTGATCGGGACGTTTTCCGGGCACAAATCCGGCCATGCCCTGAATAATGCCCTGTGCCGCGCCTTGCTGGCGGATAAAGATGCCTGGGAATTCGTGACCTTCGACAAACCGGAAGAAGCCCCCGATTTTCTGCGCCTGCAACTTCAGGCTGCCTGATACCCATGCTGGTCCGGCTGATACTTCTGTTATCGGCCCTGTGCCTCGCGGTGCTGGTGGGTGCCTATCTTTTCACGCGCAACCCCGGGTATCTGCAACGCGCAATGCAGCTCGTTCAGTTTGTGGTCTTCCTGCTGCTGGTGTTCGGAGTCCTGTACCTGCTGGAGCGCTACGGGCTGGTCGCTTGGCGCGTCCTGGTCTAGGTGGTTTAATCAGACTCCCTTTTTGCGCGCCATACGCTGCAACGACGACTTGAGCGGATTGTCGTCCGGCAGGGAGTGGGCGAAATCCTCAAGCGATTGCTTGCCTTGGATGCCGATCTGCCTTTGCCGGACGGGCATGGGCGGCACGATGTTGCTTGCTTGCACCCGAATCTGAATTCCAGTAACCTCGCATCCCCTTGT
>JAVHSB010000021.1:4061-5906 GCA_036171955.1 Sideroxydans sp. | reverse complement strand
CGGCGGCAACAGGTCGGTGATGGTTCCTTCCGCCATCTCGGCGGCGAAGCACAGGGTCTCCGACAGGGTCGGGTGCGGGTGGATGGTGAGGCCGATGTCTTCCATGTCCGCGCCCATCTCCAGGGCCAGCACCGCTTCCGCGATGAGTTCGCCCGCGTTCACGCCGACGATGCCCATGCCGAGGATGCGGCGCGATTTCGGGTCGAGCAGCACCTTGGTCATCCCGGCTTCAGCATCCATTGCCAGGGCGCGACCGGAGGCCGCCCACGGGAAGGCGCCCTTCTCGTACTCGATGCCACGGGCTTTCGCTTCCGTCTCGGTGAGGCCCATCCAGGCCACTTCCGGATCGGTGTAGGCGACCGAAGGAATTGTCAGCGGCTCGAAGTAAGCCTTGTGTCCGGCGATGTTCTCCGCCGCCACCTTGCCTTCGTGCACCGCCTTGTGCGCCAGCATCGGGTTGCCCACGATATCGCCGATGGCATAGATGTGCGGCACATTGCTGCGCATCTGTTTGTCCACCGGGATGAAGCCGCGCTCATTCACGATGAGTCCAGCCGCTTCCGCATTGATTAGGCGACCATTGGGGCCGCGGCCGACGGCCATCAGCACCTTGTCGTACACCTGCGCTTCGGCGGGCGCCTGCTCGCCCTCGAAGCTGACCTTGAGACCGGCCTTGGTCGCTTCGATCTTCGTCACCTTGGTTTTCAGCATGATGGCTTCGTAACGCTTGGCGATGCGCGTGTGCAGCGGCTTGACCATGTCCTTATCCGCGCCGGGCATGAGCTGGTCCATCAACTCCACGACCGAGATTTTCGCGCCCAGTGCGGCATACACCGTTGCCATCTCCAGGCCGATGATGCCGCCGCCGATGACCAGCATGCGCTTCGGCACATCCTGCAAAGCCAGTGCGCCGGTGGAATCGATGATGCGCGGATCGTCGTAGGGGAAGCCGGGGATGCGCGCCACACTGGAACCGGCCGCGACGATGCAGTGGTCGAAGGTGACGACCTTCTCGCCCTCGGCGGTCTGCACCGCGATGCTGTTGGGCGAGGTGAATTTGCCGGTGCCGCGCACCACCTGCACCTTGCGTTGCCGAGCGAGGCCGGCGAGACCGCCGGTGAGTTTGCCGATCACGCTTTCCTTCCACGTGCGGATGGCGTCGATGTCGATCTTCGGCTTCGCGAAGGTCACGCCGTGGTGTCCGACTTCTTCCGCCTCGCTGATGACACGGGCGACATGCAGCAGCGCCTTGGACGGGATGCAGCCGACGTTGAGGCACACGCCGCCGAGCGCGGCGTGTTTCTCGATCAGCACCACCTGCTTTCCGAGGTCGGCCGCGCGGAACGCGGCGGTGTAGCCGCCGGGGCCGGCGCCGAGCACAACCACTTCGGCGTGGAGATCGCTCTTGGCGACAGTCGCCGCAGGTGTCGGTGCAACCAGCGGTGCAGCGGCAGGAGCTGCGGCTTGGGGGGCTGGCGCTGCCTTGGCCGGTGCCGGAGCGGCGGCGCTGCTTTCCAGCAGCAGGATGATGGAGCCTTCGCTCACCTTGTCGCCGACCTTGACCTTCATTTCCTTCACCACGCCAGCGGCGGGGGAGGGCACATCCATGGTGGCCTTGTCGGTCTCCAGCGTGATCAGCGCCTGTTCCTTGTCGACCGTGTCGCCGGCCTTGACTGCGACCTCGATCACGGCCACGCCCTTGAATCCGCCGATGTCCGGTACCTTGATTTCGATGGTGCTCATATTTTTTACTCCATTGTGGGTCGGACTTCAGTCCGACGGTTCTCTTGTGTGGGTCGGACTTCAGTCCGACGGTTCTCTTGTGTGGGTCGGACTTCAGTCCGA
>JAVHSB010000021.1:1383-3961 GCA_036171955.1 Sideroxydans sp. | reverse complement strand
GTCGGACTTCAGTCCGACGGTTCTCTTGTGTGGGTCGGACTTCAGTCCGACGGTTTTCTTGTGTGGGTCGGACTTCAGTCCGACGGTTTTCCTGTCGGGTTCAAACCCGACCTACATGCGAATCTGCCCGCTGCCGAGCACGATGTATTTCTGCGACGTCAGTCCTTCCAGCCCGACCGGGCCACGCGCGTGGATCTTGTCGGTGGAGATGCCGATCTCGGCGCCCAGCCCGTACTCGAAGCCGTCGGCGAAGCGCGTCGATGCGTTCACCATCACGCTGCTCGAATCCACCTCGCGCAGGAAGCGCATCGCGCGGCTGTAATTCTCGGTGACGATGCTGTCGGTGTGTTGCGAACCGTGGAGGGCGATATGCCCGATGGCCTCGTCCACGTTCGCCACGACGCGGATGCTCAGGATCGGCGCGAGATATTCGGTGTCCCAGTCCTCTTCGGTGGCGGCCTTCATCTGCGCGACCAGCCTGCGCGCGGCCTCGTCGCCGCGCAGCTCGACCCCTTTCTTGAGGTAGATCGCGCACAGCTCCGGCAGCACCTGCGCCGCGACGTTCGCGTTCACCAGCAGGGTCTCCATCGCGTTGCACACGCCATAGCGGTGGGTCTTGGCGTTGTCCGCGATGCGGATGGCTTTTCGCAGGTCGGCCTCGTCGTCGATGTAAACATGGCAGATGCCGTGCAGGTGCTTGATGACGGGGATGCGAGCCTCCTTCGAGACGCGCTCGATCAGTTCCTTGCCGCCGCGCGGCACGATCACATCGACAAAATCCTTCATCGTGATGAGCTCGCCCACTGCCGCACGGTCGGTGGTGTTCACCACCTGCACCGCAGTCTCCGGCAGCCCCGCTTCGCGCAGCCCCTGGTGAACGCAGGCAGCGATGGCCTGGTTGGAATGGAGCGCTTCCGAGCCGCCGCGCAGGATGCAGGCGTTGCCCGATTTCAGGCACAAGCCAGCCGCGTCCGCCGTCACGTTCGGGCGCGATTCGTAGATGATGCCGATGACGCCGAGCGGCACGCGCATGCGGCCGACCTGGATGCCGGAAGGGCGATATTTCAGGTCGGAGATCTCGCCGATGGGGTCGGGCAACGCGGCGATCTGGCGCAGGCCATCGGCCATGCTCTTGATGGTTTTGTCGGTCAGCGTGAGGCGGTCGATGGAGGCGGCGTCAAGGCCGCTCTCCTTGGCGGCGGCGACATCCTTGCCGTTCTCGGTGATGAGATTTTTCGTGTTGAGCAGAATGGCCGTGGCGATGTTCTCCAGCGCGCGGTTCTTGGCATTGGTGTCGGCCATCGCCATCGCGCGCGAGGCTGTGCGCGCTTCCTGTCCCACGTTCTGCATGTATTGTTTGATGTCATTCATCATGAGAATCTCTTGGTAGGTCGGACTTTAGTCCGACACGGATTGTCGGGCTGAAGCCCGACCCACAGTGCCAACCTGCATATTGGGCGCGCATTTTAGCATTGCGCTTGCGCTAGAATGCAGCCCTTCTTCATGAAAGCACAGCATGTCCGACATCCTCAACAAAATACTCGCGGTCAAGGCGCAGGAAGTCGCTGCCGCGCTGTCTGCCAAGCCGCTGCCCAAGCTGCGCGCCGAGGCCGAGCAGGCGTCGCCGGTGCGCGATTTCGTCGGCGCCATCCGCGCCCGGATCGCAGCCGGACAGCCCGCCGTCATCGCCGAGATCAAGAAAGCCAGTCCCAGCAAAGGGGTCATCCGCGCGGATTTTCGTCCGGCGGAGATTGCACAGAGTTACGCCCGGCACGGCGCCGCCTGCCTGTCGGTGCTGACCGATGAACAATTCTTCCAGGGCAGCGCCGAATACCTGCAACAGGCGCGCGGCGCGTGCGAATTGCCGGTGCTGCGCAAGGATTTCATCGTGGACGAATACCAGGTCTGGCAGGCGCGCGCGATGGGCGCGGACGCCATCCTGCTCATCGCCGCCGCGCTGACCCTGAAACAGATGCAGGCGTTCGAGAAACTGGCGCAGCAGCTCGGCCTGGCGGTGCTGGTCGAAGTGCATGACGGCCGGGAACTGGAAATCGCGCTCCATCTCGACACGCCGCTGATCGGCATCAACAACCGCAACCTGCGCACGTTCGAGGTCAGCCTGCAAACCACGCTCGACCTGCTGGAGATGATCCCCGCCGGCCGCATCGTCGTCACCGAGAGCGGCATCTTCGGCGCGCAGGACGTGAAACTCATGCGCGACCATCGGGTGCACACCTTCCTCGTCGGTGAAGCCTTCATGCGCGCCGCCGACCCGGGGTTGGAGCTCGCCCGCGTTTTTTCCTGACGAAGCGCTGATTTATTCGGCCTGCCCGCCCCACAAGAGTTCGTGTATCAGGTGGGTCGGACTTCAGTCCGACAACAAATTCAAATCCATGTCGGGTTAAAACCCGCCCCACAGGAGTTCGTGTATCAGGTGGGTCGGACTTCAGTCCGACAACAAATTCAAATCCTTGTCGGGTTAAAACCCGACCCACAGGAGTTCGTGTATCAGGTGGGTCGGACTTCAGTCCGACAACAAATTCAAATCCTTGTCGGGTTAAAACCCGACCCACAGGAG
>JAVHSB010000021.1:0-1283 GCA_036171955.1 Sideroxydans sp. | reverse complement strand
CCCGACCCACAGGAGGTGCGCCAGGGCGCAGCTTGTAGTAAATATGCAACAAAAAGTTGCCTATTTGACCCATATCAAAAAAATCGCCCGCGCCATCCGGCACAATGCGCCACGGTTCAGTCGCCCAGTCGGGGCTTGCAGGGTTGGTTGTCCTGGCGCGGCGGACGATGAATCGTCCTGTAAGCGAGTTGTAAGATTTTTGTAATACGTTGAAGTCCGAAGCGAAGGAATACCGATCGACTTCAGGACCAATATATCTAAAAACTTTGAGAGGGAGAAATCGATGCAAAAGAAACTCATCACACTCGCAGTTGCTGCTGCCTTTTCCGCGCCTGTCTTCGCTGCCGATGTAAGCGTGTACGGTATCGTTGACGGTGCGATCGCGGCGGTATCCGCCGATGGCCAGAAGAGCGACCTGCTCGCTGTTTCCGGCGGCCTGTCCGGCTCGCGTCTCGGCATCACCGCCTCCGAAGGTCTGGACGGTGGCCTGACCGCCGGCATCCTGCTGGAATATTCGATGAATACCGAAAAAGCGGATGCACCCGCGTTCGGTACGCGCCGCGAGATGCTGACCCTGTCCGGCGACTTCGGCACGGTGGCCACCGGCTATCTGCAGACTGCCGTCTATGATTTCAATGCCAAGTATGACCCGAGCTACGGTTCTTCCGTTTCCCCCATCCAGAGCGTGAACAAGGGCGGCGCTTTCCTGCTCGACGGTGCAGCCCGCGCTTCGCAGGCGATCGCCTACATCTCGCCGAACATCAACGGCCTGACCGTGGCCGTCAACTATGCGACGGGTTTGGCTGATGCCAGCAACCTTGGCGCGGCGAGCAATGCAACTGCCCCCAAGACGACGGCCATGATCCTGTCCGGCAACTATGCGCAAGGTCCGCTGTCCGTGGGTGGGCATTATGCCAAGACTTCCGCCGATAACGCGGCAACCTCGACCAGTTCCGAGCTCGCGCTCGGCGCATCCTATAATCTGGGCGTGGCCACGGTAATGGGTACGTTCGCCTCGGACAAGATCGGTGCGGGCACGCAAGTCACCAACAAGATGTTCTCGCTGTCCGGCGTGATGCCGGTGGGCAAGGGCGCAGCAGTCGCCACCTTCAGCAAGAACTCCATGGCGGCAGCCAACACCGACGGCAGCGGCTTCATGGTGGCGTATCTGCATAACCTGTCGAAGACCACCACCGCTTATGCGGCGTTCGAGACGGTGAAGAACGGCTCCGCGACCAACGTTTACAGCGTGGCCAGCAATGCCTTGGGCGGTACTACCATCG
>JAVHSB010000020.1:1583-5912 GCA_036171955.1 Sideroxydans sp. | reverse complement strand
GCCTATGGCCATGTCGACAATACCTATGCCGAAGGCGCCAAACTGAAATACTGGGATGTGCCCTATGACGTCAACGGTGACGGCATTTACGGCGCGAACGAAAACGTCGCCAATGCCTATTTCACCCACCTGTATGTGTACAAGGACCTGAAGGGGACCAACCCCAAGGGCACCAGCGCCGACAAGGAAAAATTGTTCGTCGGTATCCAGGTCCCGGTTCCGCGCGACAACGGCCCCGCTGGTGCTGCCGCGCCCAGTCCGATGAAGGGCGGTCACCTGCACTACACCGGAGACAAGGGCACTGTGGTTTACACCAAATCGCCGGTGCTCGACAACGTGCCAATCATGCTGACCAACCCCGGCATCTGGGATGCGCTGGGCTTGCCGCTGACCCCGTTCAATGATCGCTCCGTGCAGGATCCGCTGACTCTGACCGAGGCGGATATCCAGCCGTTCCAGGAAGCCTGGGTGAGCATGGTGGATGAGAAAACGGGCAAACCCGTGATCGATTCCCACTCCGGCAAACCGGTGCGTTTCGTCGGGAACAATCCGATCGATATTCCCAACTGCGCGAATTGCCACAGCAACAAAACCGCGAATGGCGACAAGTTCACCCTGTACAAACAGGAGCGCGCGTTCTGGAAGGGTTTGGGCGCCAGCGACTGGATCGCCAACCTGAAGGCAACGTCAGTTTCCATCCTGGAAATGCACGACGACCGGACCGGCACGACGTTTGTGAAGAATTACAATCCGAACAGCCGTTCGCTCGACAACCGGCTCGGACGCGATCCGGTGCTGTGCCAGAAGTGCCATGCGGATAACGTGATTGCCGTATTGAGTTCCAAGACCTACAAGGATCCCAAGACCGGAGCGGATGCAGTCATCTCGCCCCTGACCCAGGCGATCCACACTGTGCACCAGACCAAGGCGCCGTTGCCCGACGCTGAAGGACGCACGGCATCGTGCCAGGGTTGTCACCCGGCGCACCGCCAGGACGGCAAGATGGAAAACTATCCCATCACGCTGGACGGCAAGAATGCCTACGCCAATGGCGACAACCGCGATGCTTCCGGCGGCTGTTTCGTCGGACGCGATGTGCACGCCAACCGCAACAAGGACAAGGACGGTGCCGAGACGCCGGAGAATCTGAACTCCATCGGCAAGTGGGTCCAGACCAGCGTGTCGAAGATCGGCAACAAGGAAGGCGGCAAGGGCCTGTGGTGCACCAACTGCCACAACCAGTTGAGCCGCGAGCTGTATCAGCGTGACAACCTGACCAACGCGTTCAAACAGACCGGTTCCACCCTGCGCAACAAGCCGCTGGAAGAGATAGCCAAGGCGATCGGGGTGAGCATGGACGAACTGAAGAACAAGTACATGGACCCGAAGGTTGTGCTGAACGACAAGGGCGAAGATACACCGGGAAAATCGGGCATCCTCGAAACCTGGGCGGGCAAGCGTCTGGTACCGGACATCGCGGTCATTGCCCTCAAGGATGGCGGCCCGATGGTCAGCAAGGATGAGGATGGCGATGTCAGCGTGTCCATCCTGTCGGCCAATCCGGCGGTGGCTGTTGCCAGCCTGAAGTTGCCGGCCGGTGCCACGGGTGCCACGGCAGTGCCTTACGATGCGGCAACGCATGGCCGCGACTACTGGTTGTCGCCGGGAGCGCCGCACTGCGCGGACTGTCATGCGGCACCCTATGTCGAGGGACAGGGCGGCATGGCCTACCCGATCAACCAGCCGGGCAAATACAGCCTGATGCGTTACTCGAAGGGCCACGCCGGTCTGACTTGCCAGTCCTGCCATGAATCCACCCATGGCCTGTACCCGGTCACGCCGAACACCGACGTCACGTCGTACAAGCAGTCTGCACAGTACAACCCGGATGGCTCGCATGGTCCGCTGAAGTGTGCTTCCTGCCACGAGACGAACAAGGCGGGCGTGCCGCTGATCGCCAAGAAGAAGGAGCACGTCTGGAACGGCAAGCCGATCCTGAACGACTTCAATCTCGCGGTGACCTGGATGCACGGCAGTGCCAAGGATCTGGGCGGTGCGGTTCCCAAAGACTAGCAGTCGGCAGCAATTCAGCTAATACAGGTCGGGGGGCATGCCCCCCGATTTGTTGTGGGGTACAGGATATAACCGGCTCGGCCGCTGCCTGGGGCAAGCGGCTGTGCCACACCAACGGGATAGAAAACATGCGCAACAGAAAATTGTCGTTGGCAGGATGGATCGGGCTTGTCGCCTTGATAGGTGCGTCGTTCCAGGCCGCAGCAGCCGACCAGGTGCTGGCGACGGTCGCGGGCGAGGCCATCCATGCGCACGAGCTCGAAATGGCCGTCGCCAGTTCGCCGTTCTACACGCAATTCAACACCATGAGCGAAGACGAACAGGCAAGCCTGCGCGGCGACATGCTGCGCCGACTTGTAACCGGACGGTTGCTGGCGCTGGAGGCGAAGCGGCTGGGGCTCGATCAGACCGCGGCATTCAAGCGCGAGCGGGATGATTTCAGGCTGGGCCTGCTTTACCGCAGTTACATGGACCGCCTGCGGGGAAGCGTGACCCTGCCCGCCGACACGCTGGCGGCGATGCAGCAGCAATTCAAACAGGATGGGGATGCGCTGGAAGCAGCCAAGGCATCCTTCCTGTCCACGCGATTCCGCGAGAAGAAACTGGCCGCGCTGCGCCAGATGCAAATAGAAAGCCACCTCGAATTCTTCGAGTCCCGCATCCGCCCCGGCATCAAGCCAGGAACCGTCCTCATGCAGGCAGATGGCTTGCGCGTGGTATATGGCGATCTGGTTGAAGGCGGGCAATTGCAGAAGCTGCCGAATCCGGAGTGGGTCAAGGAGCAGTTGCAGAACCGCAGCGAGTTGGTGCTGGTTGCATCCTATGCCGAGCGGAATGGTGAGCAGGTCGATGCACAACTGGCGCGCTACGTCGATGAGCGTCTGCCGGCACTGATGCTGGAGAAAAAGCGCAGCGAATGGATTGCAAGCGAAGCGGCGATGCGCGAATGGTATGTGCATCATC
The DNA here is from genome assembly GCA_036171955.1 of Sideroxydans sp. Lineage (GTDB taxonomy): Bacteria > Pseudomonadota > Gammaproteobacteria > Burkholderiales > Gallionellaceae > Sideroxyarcus. The sequence goes on along the minus strand of JAVHSB010000020.1, from coordinate 2,876 downwards.
CCGAGGTCGGTCGCATTCCCGCCAGCTACCATGTCGGGCAACTGGTGCTTGCCACGCGCGACGAAGCCGAAGCATTCCGTGCGCGCATCGTCAAGGGAGAAAGCCTGTTCACCCTGGCCGGGGAATACAGTATCGATCCGGCGGGACGCCAGCAGAACGGCGACATGGGCTGGATCGTGGAAGGGCGCGGCATGCCGGAATTGCAGCAGGTTCTCGCGCGTTTGAAAGATGAGGAACTGAGTGAAGTGGTGCCGACCGCATCGGGTTTCCACCTGCTCATGGTCCTGGAGCGGCGCATCGGCAGGCAAAAACCCTATGCTGAAGTGCAGGAACGCGTGCAGCAAATGATGGTGAGCCAGCAACTGCCGGGCTACATGGCTGAACTGGAGAAACGCTATCCGGTGAGCTGGAGTCTGGTCGTCACACCGGCCGCGGCGCAGCCCGTGACCCGATGAGGAAGCTGGCGGCAATCGCCTTCGCGGCGGGCATGATCCTGTCGTGTTCGGCGGCTGGGGAAAGCCGGCATCCGGCCGCCCCCGTCCCGCCCCCGTTCACCCTGCCGGGCGTGGATGGTAGGCAACATCAACTGCAGGAGTGGGCGGGCAAGGTCGTGTTGCTCAATTTCTGGGCCAGCTGGTGCTCACCCTGCCAGACCGAGATCCGCGATCTGGTGGCGTGGCAGGAACGTTATGGCGCGCGCGGACTACAAATCGTGGGTATTGGCATGGACGATGAATCGCGCCTGCGCAATGTCCATCGCTCCCTCGGTATCAATTATCCTCTCCTGTTCGCCTCGAAGTCCGCACCCGGCCTGGCGGAGGCATTTGGCAATCGCACCGGCGTAGTACCCTATTCCGTCCTGATTTCGCGTGCGGGTGCGGTGGTCTATAGCCACGCCGGAGTGATCACGAGCGAATTTTTCGAGACACAGGTGCTCCCGTCGCTGCAATGACCCGCAGGGGCAGCGGGGCGGGGACAGAACCGTTTGCAGGCTGAGAAAAATATCGGTTGTGGAGCAAGCCGTTGTTTTGCTAGAATCGCGCCCTCGATTTTTTGGTAGAAGGTAGTTTGTCCATGACAACCGTACGTGTAAAAGAGAATGAGCCGTTCGAAGTGGCGATGCGCCGCTTCAAGCGTTCCGTGGAAAAGACCGGTCTGTTGACCGAGTTGCGCGCCCGCGAGTTTTACGAGAAGCCCACTGCCGAACGCAAGCGCAAACTGGCCGCAGCGGTTAAGCGCCATTACAAGCGCCTGCGCAGCCAGACGCTCCCGCCCAAGCTGTACTGATCCATT
>JAVHSB010000020.1:0-1483 GCA_036171955.1 Sideroxydans sp. | reverse complement strand
GCGATCCGCCTGTTGCTGGCCGCGCTGAAGCAGCGCGAGGTGGACGAGCGGATCGAACTGACCGATGCGGATGTGCTCGCGGTCATCGACAAGATGCTGAAGCAGCGCCGCGATTCGATTAGCCAATACCGTTCGGCCGGCCGTCAGGATCTGGTGGACGCCGAGGAATTCGAAGTGACCGTGCTGCAGGCTTACATGCCGCAGCCGATGAGCGCAGCCGAGATCGATGCCGCCATAGCGCAGGCGCTTGGAGCGACTGGGGCGGCCGGCGTGCAGGACATGGGCAAGGTCATGGCCATCCTCAAGCCGCAATTGGCCGGGCGCGCCGACCTGGGCAAGGTGTCCGGTCTGGTCAAGGCACAGCTCACCAAATAACAAAAACCTGCTGCGCGACCAGATTCACCCGCGAGGGGTAGGCCGATGGGTATCCGGCGGCTTTGCCGCCACCCATTCGCACGCGGCGTTGCGCGGTGCTCGAAATCCGGGTGCGTGTAGCGCCAAACTTTTAGTACATTCCGGCTTCTGCGCTCCGTGCGCCTTGAACTCCGGCCGCTCGCTACGGTTTTTGAGCTTCACGATAGAATTCTGTTTTTCTAATCAGGCGAGGACGGAGTGATTCCAAAAAGTTTCATTCAAGACCTGCTCAATCGCCTCGACATCGTGGATGTCATCGAGCGCTATGTTCCGCTCAAGAAAGCCGGCGCCAACTATGTTGCGTGCTGCCCTTTCCATAATGAAAAAACCCCCTCGTTCACCGTCAGCCAGTCCAAGCAGTTCTATCACTGTTTCGGCTGCGGCGCACACGGCACGGCCATCGGCTTTGTCATGGAACATGCCGGCATGGGTTTCGTTGAGGCGGTCGAGGAACTGGCGCGCGGCATAGGCCTGACCGTGCCGCAGGAACAGTCGAATGTCGCGGTGCACAAGGTTGCGCCCGATCTATACGAGCTGATGCAGAGCGCCACCCGCTACTATCGGGAGCAGCTCAAAAAAACGCCACGCGCCATCGACTACCTCAAGCAGCGCGGCTTGAGCGGAGAAATCGCGGCACGTTTCGGCATCGGTTATGCGCCGGACGACTGGCAGAACCTGAAAGCGGCCGTTGCCAATTATCAGGATGCCGCGCTGGTCGAGACCGGACTGGTGATCGAAGGGGACGGCAAGCGCTACGACCGTTTCCGCGACCGCATCATGTTTCCCATCGTCAATGTGAAAGGACAGGTCATCGGTTTTGGCGGGCGCGTGCTGGACAAAGGCGAACCAAAACGAAGTTTCGGTGAAGACTTACCTGCGCAGCAGGTTACGTCGCAGCCAAAATACCTCAATTCGCCTGAAACCCCCCTGTTCGAAAAAGGGCACGAACTGTATGGATTGTTTCAGGCGCAGAAAGCCATACGCGCACAGCAGCGCGTGCTGGTGGTTGAAGGTTACATGGATGTCGTGGCGCTGGCGCAGCACGGGGTCGAATATGCCGTGGCCACGC
>JAVHSB010000019.1:0-1243 GCA_036171955.1 Sideroxydans sp. | reverse complement strand
GATGTTCACCCCACCACCGGACGGCTGGCCAGCGCTGGCAGCATTCAACAACAGGTTGACGGCCATTCTGGACAGACCCGCACCCGTTGACGACGACGGCGTGCTGACCCCGGCCATGTTGACACTTAGCCCGGACGCTAAACAGGCATGGATCGCTTTTCATGACCAGATCGAGGCCATGCTGGGCACGGGCGGAGAGCTTTACGACCTGCGGGACGTGGGCAGCAAGGCGGCGGACAACGTGGTGCGGCTGGCGGCGCTGTTTCACGTCTTTGCTGGCAGCATCGGGCCGATTGATCTTGAGTGCATTGAATCGGCATCGCAGATCATTACCTGGCACTTGCTGGAGGCCAAACGGTTTTTGGGTGAACTGGCCATGCCCCCGGAATTGGCAAACCCCATGCGGCTTGAATCATGGCTGATCGACTGGTGCAAGAGCGAGGGCACAGACAAAGCGCCCACCAAAGCGGTGCAGCAATTCGGGCCGGGCGGCTTGCGTGACAAGGCGGTGATCGACGCAACCATCAACGAACTGTCAGACCTGGGCCGGGCGCGGCTGGTGAAGGACGGCAGGAAGCGGCTAATTCAGCTTCGCCCTGATCTACTGGTGGCGGCATCATGACTTTGCTGGCCATGCTCAAAAAGGGCGGGTTACGGCAGTTTGCTACTGCTATTCCTGCTACTTTTGCTACCGTAGCACCCCTGACACAGTCAAAAGTAGCAACAGTAGCAACAGTAGCAGTAGCAAACCATCAAAAGCCCCCGGCCAATGACCCGGCAACCACCATGACTGTGGCGGTGACTTTGCCCACGTCGGACGCTAAAGGCTTGCCTACAACCCCGGTTATCGGCACGGTGGCCAACATCGGTACGGTGCGACCACCGGGTTTATCCCCGGCTCTGCTGGCGGCATCAATGGCGCTGGACGCACAAATTCATGCGGCAGAGGGGTTTCGTAACAGTGACGAAAACCACGACACCGACCCTGATCGCTGGTGTTACCCCAACAGCACGGCCATGACGGGCAGCGAAATTGATCTGTTTGCGGCGCGGCTATCCCAGTTCACCGACAAGGGCGTAATCCAGATCGACGCTGATAGCCTGGCTGACAAGCTGGTGATCCGTGATCGAGAGTCAGACGATAGGCGGCTCTGCTTGGAATGTACGCACCTGGGCGGCTATGGCCGGACAAGCTGGCGCTGTAACAACTGGCAGGCGGCTGGTGTAGCTATCCAGGCGCGTG
>JAVHSB010000018.1:0-1246 GCA_036171955.1 Sideroxydans sp. | reverse complement strand
GACATCACGCGCGCCGACCAGCGCGGCCTCACGATCGGCCTCAACGAGTTTTCTGGCTATGTCGGCTTGGCGCTCGCGGGCATCATCACCGCCTATCTGGCGACCCTGCTGGGCCCGCGCAGCGGCTTGCTGCTGTTCGGCATGACCACCATTCTGCTGGCCATGCTGCTTACCCTGTTGTGGATCAAGGACACGCTGCCCTGGGCCAAAAGTGAGGCGGCAAGACATAAAGCCGGCATCAGCAACGGACCGCTGCCGCGCTATCCGGCCAACATCGGCGCACAACCGACGACGTGGGAAGTATTCACGCTGGTGTCGTGGCGCGACAAACGCCTCGCCGCCATCAGCCAGGCCGGACTGGTGGAGAAATTCGTCGATGCGCTGGTGTGGGTGTTCTATCCGGTGTTCCTCTACCAGCGCGGCGTGAGCCTGCCCGACATCGGCTGGATCGTCGGCGTGTATGGTTTCGTGTGGGGCGGCTCGCAGTTCTTCACCGGCAAACTCTCCGACCATATCGGCCGCCACATTCCCAATGTGCTTGGCATGTGGATCTGCGGCGCCGGTGTGGCACTGATGCTGCTCGGCGAAGGTATGGCGTGGTGGTCGTTATCCGCAGCCGTGTCCGGCTTCGGCATGGCGCTGCTGTATCCGAACCTGTCTGCCGCGATAGCCGACATATCCCACCCCGACTGGCGCGGTTCCGCCATCGGCATCTACCGCTTCTGGCGCGACCTCGGCTACGGCATCGGCGCGCTGGGCCTGGGCATCGCCGCGCATTTCAGCGGCTCGGTGGAAGCCGCGTTCTGGTTCGTGGCGGTGTCGATGTTCCTGTCCGGGGGCGTGCTCTGGCTGTTCGGCGAAGAGACGCATCCACGCCTCGAATGAGCAACCACGGAATCTCCATCACGCATGAATGGATAATGGCCACATGGTCACCGGTATGTTTGCTTTGCGCTCGAACTGGTTAGATAATCCGCGCATCGGGGATTTTGCAGCCTCCCTGCTTCAAGACGGTTCCTCGTCCAAGGCTTGCTCTGATTGGATCATTCCAAGGAGGAACCATGGACAAGACTACGCAACATTCTTCTGACGAAATGCAAGCTCCCGCGCCGGTCTCGCTGGCGCAGGCCTTCCGCTATTGGCTCAAGCTGGGCTTTATCAGCTTCGGCGGACCTGCCGGGCAGATCGCCATGATGCACCACGACCTGGTCGAGAAGAAACGCTGGATATCCGAGAAACGTTTCCT
>JAVHSB010000017.1:0-1249 GCA_036171955.1 Sideroxydans sp. | reverse complement strand
AGCACCGGATCGTCGGGCGGCGCGAACGGCAGCTTGTCGATCACCACCAGCGACAGCGCCTCGCCGCGCACGTCCACTCCTTCCCAGAACGACTGGCTGCCCAGCAGCACCGCATTGCCGTGCTCGCGGAAGCGCGACAGCAACTCGTTGCGCGAACCCTCGCCTTGCATCAGCAACGGATATTTCAATCCCTTGCGGTCGAACTCGGCCTGCAATATCTCATAGGCACGCTGCATCGCGCGCAGGCTGGTGAACAGCAGGAAAGCCCGGCCACGGCTCGCCTCGATGAGCGGTAGCGCCGCCTGCACCACCGCATCGGTGTAGCCCTCGCTGTTCGGCTCGGGCAGACCGTTCGGCACATACAGCAGCGCCTGCTCCGGATAATTAAAGGGGCTGTCCCAGCACTCCGTACGCGCCTCCAGCAGCCCCATCTCGTGCTGGTAGTGCGAGAAGTTCTGCTTCACGGCCAGTGTGGCCGACGTGAAAATCCATGCGCGCGGATGGCCGCTGATCTGCTTGGCGAAAATATCTGCAATGGACAGCGGCGTAGTGTTGAACTGAAGGGAATGATGGAATACCTCCAGCCAGCGCACAGTCTCAGGCACATCGCCCTCTTGCCAATGTTTCAATTGCTGGACCAGTGCCAATGCCCGTTGCCAGCAGTTCTCCAAACCTTCGCTGCGCTCCGCCTGCTTCTCCAGCAGTCCGGTCAGATTGCCCAATTTCTCGCCGAGGTTCTTCAGCGCTGGCGCGAAATCCTTGAAACCCTCAGTCGCCCCAACCGCCAAGCGACCTTCTTTCTTGAACACCAGGCGCAGATCGCGTGCTGTCTTGTCCAACTCGTCACACGCCGCTGGCAGTGCCGCAAAATCCTTGGCATTGGTCAGTGCCTCGATGCGCGTGTCTTGCGCAAGGTCGAACAACTGCGAAGTGGAAAGACTTTCGCCGAAGAACAGGCTCGCGGTCTCCGGCAACTGGTGCGCCTCGTCGAAGATGACCGTGTTGCAGGCGGGCAGCAACTCCGCCACACCTTCATCGCGCAGCATCACATCGGCAAAGAACAGGTGATGATTCACCACCACCACATCCGCCTCCAGCGCCTCCTTGCGCGCCTTGAGCACGAAGCATTCACCGTGCTGCGGGCACTCCTGCCCCAGGCAATTGTCGCGCGTCGAGGTTACATGCATCCAGATCGGCGCGTTCTCCGGCACATCCGCCAGCCCGCTCTTGTCGCCGCTCTGCGACACCT
>JAVHSB010000016.1:0-6031 GCA_036171955.1 Sideroxydans sp. | reverse complement strand
AACCCTACACCACCGCCACCCTCAAGCAATGGGGCGCGCAAAAGCTGAAGCGGGTTGACGTGGTATGTCCCGGCTTCGTGGCGGATTGCCTGGAGACGCTGGAGGAGATCGCGATGGAGGGACGCGCGGATTTCCAGCACGCGGGTGGCGGCGAGTACCACTACATTCCCTGCCTCAACCAACGTTCGGAATGGATGCACGCGCTGACCGGGCTGGTGCTGGAAAACCTGCACGGCTGGCTGGTCGCACCGGATCCTGCGGCACTGGAACAGGCGCGGCTACGCGCGCGCGCCCTCGGCGCCAAGACCTGAAGCCTGTTTTCCTGCGCCAGTTACTTCTGAATACCGATCACCGCCGCAAAGCGCCGGTCCAGATCGGGCTGATCCTCGAAACCATCCAGCGCCGGTGACATCAGCGGGCCGAGCAGCTCCAGCCGTTTGTCGAAACCCGGATGGGTCTTGAACATCAGGGCGAGATTGGAATCGGCCGGATTTATCGACTGCAGGGTTTGCAGCACGGCCGGCAATCCGTAGGGGTCATAACCGGCGCGCGCGGCCAGCACCACTCCCATACGATCCGATTCGAACTCATCATCCTTGTCCAGGCCGCGTGCATACAACTCCGTGCCCGCGCTGACCAGCTTGTTCAGGCGTTCATCGCCGCCGTGCGATTTGATCGCATCGTTCGCCAGATCGGTCATCAGTTCGCGCCGCGCGCCCTTCTGCAGCGCCTGCAGATGATGCTTGCGCAGCACGTGCGAGATTTCGTGCGCCAGCACGCCCGCCAGTTCCGCCTCGTTGTTCATGCGCGCCAGCAGGCCCTTGGTGATGAACACGTAGCCGCCGGGGGCGGCAAACGCATTGATGTCCGGATCATCCAGCACCCCGAAGTGCCAGGGCAAATCGGAACGCTCGGTTTGCAGGGCGATCCAGCGGCCGACCCGGTTCACATAGTTTTGCAGGGGCGGATTGTCGAGCAGCGGGGCTGCCCCGAGCAGGCTGCTGGCGATACCCCCTCCCAGTTCGATTTCCTGCGGCTCGCTCACCTCGGCGTTGGCTTTCTTAACCTTCTGCACGACTTTGGCCGCCTTATCCCAGTCGATGCTGCCAAAATCAAATGCGTTTGCATTGCTGCCCAACAGCATCGCCAATGACAGAATGATCGCTCTCATCATTGTTCTCCCGCCAGATAATCCACCCTCTGCGCCCGCAATTTCCCATCGGCCGCAAAACGTTGCGCATCCCGCCGGTTGGCGGCATAGCGTTCCAGCTCGCGCAACGCCGCAGGATCGGGTTGTGCATTCTTCAACTGTTCTTCCGACAGTCCGCGCACGCCGGTGGTCACGGTAGCCCCGCTGCCACCGCTGCGCGCGACATTGAACAGGGAACGCAGGCCGTTTTCGGCACGCCGCTGGGCAGCGCCTTGTGCCAACTGCAAACTCAACATCTTCACCCATCCCTTGTTTTCGCCAGCCCTGATCTCGGTCCAGGACGAGCGCCGCTGCAACACCAGCACCTTGCTACGCGCCGGCAATGTCGCCAGCGTTTGCGCATCGCCATAGGGTCTGGATTTGAGTTCGGTGGCGCGGATGGTGTAGGCCTCCTCCGCCGCCCACGCAGACATGCTGATGCCGAAGGCACAACACCACACGAGCAATTTCTTCATAGCGGCTTCTCCTTTTTGCGCGACGGCGCGAACAACTCGACCTCCTGTTCGCGCCCCTTGACCTTGAACGAACCGAACGACTGGAATTCGAACGCATCGCCGCATGCTTCCATTGTGTCGCGTGAAACCAGGATGCGCGACACGCCCTTGGTCAGACCTTCGATGCGGCTGGCCAGATTGACCGTGTCGCCGATGGCCGTATATTCGCGGCGCTGCTCGGAGCCGATCAGGCCGACCACGGCCGGACCGCTGTGGATGCCGATGCCGACGTCGAAGCGGGCATCCTCTTCGCCCAGCTCCTGCCTGAACTTCTGCAGGGTGTCGGCCATCTCCAGCGCGGCTTCCACCGCATGGCGCGCGTGGTCTGGATCATCCAGCGGCGCGCCCCAGAAAGCCATGATGCAGTCGCCGATGAACTTGTCGAGCGATCCGCCGTGGCGGAACACCACCGCGACTTGCAGGCTGAAATAACGGTTGAGCAGGTCCACCACCTGTTCCGGTGTGCGTTTCTCGGACAGCGTGGTGAAACCGCGGATGTCGGAGAACAGCATTGTGACCTGGCGGCTCTCGCCGGCGCGGCTCAAACCGCCGTGTGCCACCAGTTCCTGCACCACATGCGGATTGACGAAACGGCTGAACAGTTGCACCGCCTGCTCGCGCGATTTCTTTTCGCGCAGGTATTCGCGCAGGGCAAAAGCAAAATAAGCCAGCCATGCCAGCAACAGTGGGGTGAGCATCGGCAACAGGAGCAGGCGACCGGCGGCGACATATTCACCCAACAGCAGAATCAGGCTGGCCACGAGCAAGACTTGACCGCTCTTCAGCGCGTTCATGCCGCGCAGGAACGCGGCACTCAACAAGCCCAGCAGCAACAGCGCGAGGCCGAGCGAAAAATCCCGATTCGCACGCTGCATGGCGCGGCCGTTTTTCAGATTGTCGATCGCGGTGGCCAGCATCTCGACCCCGGGATACAGGCTGGCCAGCGGAGTCACACGCACGTCATGCATGCCGGTCGCGGCGGTGCCGATGATGACGATCTTGTCTTTCAGCTCGTCCGCCACCCGCAGTTTTTTCTCGCGATTGAAGTCCGCATACAGGTCGGCATACGGAATATGCCGGAACGAACCGGCCTTGCCGCGCCAAGCAAGGATCATGTCGGGCTGTTGCGGCACCGCGTAGCCCAGGTCTTGCGCCACGCGCGCCGGCAGCGACGGGATCAGCCAGCCATGGGCTGCAGTGTAAAGCTGGTAGCGGCGTCCGACGCCGTCCGCGTCTTCCTCGAAGTTGATGGTGCCCACGCGCCAGTGCGCGGGATCGAGCGCCAGCGGTGGCAACACTGCGATGCGTGCTGCGGGGTCGGCGTTTTCACCACGAATCAGGCCGAGCAGCGGGGCAATATCCGTCGCGGCTGCGCCCTGCACATCCCGCGCCGCATCGCGCCGCACCATGGGAAAGTAAACGTTATCCACGCCTTGCAGCGCCTGATTGAATGCGGCATCGCTGTCGGGACGGAATTCGTCGCGCTCGCTGAACAGGATGTCGAACACGATGGCCGCCGGTTTCTGCGCGGCGATGCCCTGCACCAGTTCGCCGTGGATGGCGCGCGGCCACGGCCAGCGTCCCGCGTCGTCCTCCATCTGCGCCAGGCTGGTATCGTCGATATCGATGATGACGATGTCCGGATCGGGTTGCTGGTCCACAGCCTGCATGCGCACGAACGCATCGGCCAGCCGGTTCTCCAGCGGGGACAGGCTGTGCAGGACGAGCAACTCCAGCACCGCCAGCAGCACGAAGATCAGGCCGATGCGCAGGGTGAGTTGCTTGTCCGATGATCCGGGAGCGTTTTGCATGGCTTATTCTGCCTGATTTCGCATGAAGTCGGCTACTTTGGCCAGAGCAGCCACCAATTCGTCGCGCAGGCCCTCATCTTCCACCACTTCCCGCATCGCCTGCGTCATGCACAGCATCCACTGGTCGCGCTCGGCGGCGCCGATGGCGAAAGGAAGGTGGCGCTGGCGCAAACGCGGGTGGCCGAATTTTTCGATGAACAGTTGCGGCCCGCCCATCCAGCCGGAGAGGAACATGAACAATTTGTCTTCCGAATTTCCGAGGTCGGCCGGATGCAGCTTGCGGATGCCATAACTCTCCGGCAACGCGTCCATCAACTGATAGAACCGTTGCACCAGCTGACGCACCTTCGCCTCGCCGCCGATGCGCTCATAATGGGTGCGCGTGTCCTTACTGATCTGCATGGCCCGCTCCAACAAAAAACCGTCCGTTCAATTCTTCCAGCCCCAAGGACTGCAACAACGCCGCCAGCCGTTCAGCCGCCTTGCGGCGCGGCAAATTCTGATAGCGCGCGATGATGAGTTCATTCTTCATCGAATGCTCCCAGCCCACCAATTCCGTCACCGTTACCTGATAGCCGTGCGCCTCCAGTTGCAGGCAGCGCAGCACGTTGGTCACATGGCTGCCGAACTCGCGCGTATGGATCGGATGGCGCCATAGTTCGGCCAGCGGGTTCTTCAGCGCGACGGCCTTGTTCTTGCGCAGCAGCGCCGCGACTTCGGCCTGGCAACACGGCACGAGCACGATGAATTCCGCCTGTTTGGCCAGCGCGAATCTGATCGCATCATCGGTCGCGGTGTTGCAGGCATGCAGTGCCGTCACCACATCCACCCGGTCCGGCAGCTTGTCGGAAGTGATGGAATCGGCGACCGACAGATTGAGGAATGACATGCCGGAAAAACCGAGGCGTGCGGCCAGCTCGCGCGAATGCGCGACCAACTCTTCCCTCGTTTCAATTCCGAAGATATGCGACGAATCCTGCAATGCCTTGAAGAACAGGTCGTACAGGATGAATCCCAGATACGACTTGCCCGCGCCGTGGTCAACCAGCGTCAGCGCGCCGCGCGCGTCCTTCGCGTCCTGCAACAAGGGCTCGATGAACTGGTACAGGTGATACACCTGCTTCAGCTTGCGCCGCGAGTCCTGGTTCATGCGGCCATCGCGCGTGAGGATGTGCAGTTCCTGCAACAGTTCGACGGACTGGCCGGGGCGTATCTCGGGATTTTCGGAAATGTTTGCTGTTTTCATGCTGGGTATTTTCCCTGATTGCACACGCTTGGCAATGGTTTCAGCGCATCCAGCAGCGTTTGCGGCAACGGCGGCAATTGCCCGCACAACGCGGATGCGATCACTTCAGCAGCCAGTCCCGCCGTCAACAGTCCACGTGTGCCGTGTGCTAGGCTGCAATACAGTCCCGGCGCCACCTCGCCCACCAGCGGCGTCGCGCCCGGCACAGAACAGCGCACGCCGGCGCGACCATCCAGTGCTGCCGCGCTCACACCACCCAGCGCCTGATACAGCGCCGGCATGTGGGCGGCGATCTTCGCCAGGTTCTCGGCATGGTCGGCCGCGCGGACATCAGTCGCCTCGTCGTCGAACGATGAAGTCGCGCCAGCCACATGTTGTCCGCCCACCGCAGGTGCGCAATAGCCATCGGCACAAAGCACCGCTTTCAAACTTGTGCTCGCCGCCGTCGCAGGCAACTGGCTGATCTGTCCGCGCACCGGCTGTAACGGCCACCCGGCGAACTGTGCAAGTTTCTTTGCCTGATGCGCGCAACACACCACGACCTGCTCCGCCTCGATTGCGAAGCCGTCACCACTGGCGCGCCAGCCACCTTCCGTGCGCGTCAGTGCCGTCACGTCGCATTCCATGCGCTGCGAGATCCCCGGATGATCAGCCAGTCGCGCGCACAGCGCCGGAGGCACCACCCAGCCGCCGGCGGGAAACCACAGGCCGCCGTGCAGCATGCGCATCCCTGTCAGGCGGGAAACCTCGTCCACATCGACCGCGCGCAACACGTGCTGCGGCCAGTCCATCGCGGCCAGTTTGCCGATGCGCTTCGCTTCTGCCTCGGTCGCCGCCAGTTGCAGCAGGCCGCATTCGCTGCGGTTCACGCCGTCGATGGGGAGGACTTCGTCAAGCAGTGCCAGCGCATGACCGTATGCGGCCAGCACCAGACGATGCAGCGCATTCATGCCCGCGCCAAAACGCGCATGCAGGATGCCGCGCGGATTGCCCGAAGCGGCAGCGGCCGGTTGCATCGCCTTGTCCACAAGTGTGACCCTGAGGCCGCGCTGCGCCAGTGCTCGGGCAACGGCGCAACCGGCGAGGCCGGCACCAATGACGAGCACGGTGCGGGTTGTTGCCCGAGTGATATCCCTCTGCCCGGCAAGCGCCAATTGGCCGCGCACCATCTCGCGCTTGCGGCCAAAGCCCGGTGCGCGCTCGACTGCAAATCCTGCCTGCTGCAAGCCGCGCCGCACCCAGCCCGCGCTGGTGTAAGTCGCCAGTGTCG
>JAVHSB010000015.1:0-6037 GCA_036171955.1 Sideroxydans sp. | reverse complement strand
CACCAGCACCTTCGACGGCCTCGCCCTCGCCTACGCCATCGCGCGCCACCTGCTCGAACTCAACCGCAGTTACACATTGTTTGCCACGCACTATTTCGAACTCACACGGCTGGCTGAAGAATTCAAGCAACTCGCCAACGTGCATCTGGCCGCCATCGAACATCAGCACAGCATCGTGTTCCTGCACAGCGTCAACGAAGGTGCCGCGAGTCAAAGTTACGGCCTGCAAGTCGCTGCCTTAGCGGGTGTGCCGAACAGCGTCATCCGCAACGCCAAAAAACAGTTATTGAGATTGGAACAGAACAGCGCCGCGCAGAACCCGCAGGGAGATTTATTCGACCAGCGGCCAGTGATGATCGAGAAAGAACCGGAAGAACATCCGCTGTTGCAAGCGCTACGCGAATTGCAGCCGGATGAGATGAGTCCGAAGGAAGCGCTGGAGAGGATTTATCAGTTGAGAAAGCTGATATAAACCCCTCCGGAACGTAATGAGCAAACCTGTTTCAGCCGTCGGTCCAAACTCTCATTGGCTGCATACTCGATCGCTTTCGCAATATCCAATACCACTACTGCCCGTAGCCATTTTTATTGCCTCTGCGCAAGCGTAGGATGATTCGCACGGTGGGCGGCGAGTCTGCCGCCCGTTCTGTTCTTTCATCACTGAAGGAGACAATCATGAATACAGCCGACATGATGATCTATGTGCATCCAAATCTGGAGACGGCCAGAAGAATGGATCTGGAAAGGAGTTTGCAAGGACACATCGGCGTGGATTGCGCCGAGTTTGAACTTCGTCCGCAGCCACATGCATTGCTGGTGAAATATGACCCGGATGCGATCAAAGGGATGGACATCCTGCAGATGGTCCGCAATCTTAATCCCGATGCGTCCATGGTTGGGATGTGACTTTTAAACTGCCCTCAACTCCGAAGCCCGCATGCGCGGGCTTCGTTCATTCATCCCGTCTGCGGCCCGTAGAACTTGGCTGACTTGCGCGAGCCAGGCTTCTGCTTCTTGGTAACCACGCCGCGGATTACTTCCAGCCCGGCGATGGGCGTATCGGGGAAGACAGGATTGAGTGCGTGCAACAGCCAGCCACCCTGCGCGTCGCGCTTGAGCTGGCGGAAGATAGGTTCGTCGTCCAGCGTGGCGATGACGAACGCGCCCTCGTACGCCGGCATGCCGATTTCGATAACCAGTATCTCGCCATCCATGAATTCGGGTTCCATGCTGATGCCCAGCACCATCAGTGCGACGATCTCCTTGTCGTCGCAATTGCTGCCGGTCATGCCGTCTTTCTGTTCACTCGCCGAAACGACTGGGATGTTGATGGGCTTGCGCGTGTGCATGTGGAAACTCCGGATGGTTCAATGGAACGGATGATAGAGCCTGGACGAAGATGCATGGGCTGCGGTGAAAACAACGATACCACGGCGTTATTGGTCGCTGGCCACCTTTGCCGCTTCTGCGATGCCGGCGATCTTGCTGACGATTCCGGACAGCTCATTCAGCTGAGCCTGCAATGCGGCGATCTCCTTTTTCCCGGCTTCGAGTTCGACGGCGCCTTCTGCATTCTGCAGCGATCTGGCTTGTTCCTGTTCCAGGTTTTTTTGCAGTTCCTCGATGGTGCGCTCAAGCTCGAGCGATCTTTTCTTTTCCGCTTCGATTTGCGCACTGGACCTGGCGAACTGGCTTTCCTCCAATGCCATGAGCTTGTTCAGTCTGCCTTCAAGCTCCGCCGATCTAGCCTGTTCTTGTTTGAGACTCTCGCGCAGTTGGGCAATGGTCCTGAACAATTCCAGCGACTTGTTGCGTTCGTCATCCAGCTGCGCCTGCTTTCTGGCCAGTTCGCCTGCAGCATCGCGGCCCCTGCCAGGCGCATCCTTCGCCGTTACTCCTTGCGCGGATTCTGTATAGGCTGGCAGCTTCACTGTTCTTTCAATCATGTCGGCTCCCAGGGTTCAGTAGTCGTAAATGGCTGCTAATTTCAAGCTTAATTGCGGGGGCAGGCTCCATCATCCTTGCCGAAAAACAGGGAGGGGCAACGCCATGCCTGCACTATTTCGCGCTAAAGTGTACGAGGAAACCTGCCCCATCACAATCTGCCCCGGCCAAAAGGTTCTATCATGGCAGCACGACCGGCTCAACCCACAACGGAGGCTCTTATGAAAAAGTTATTCTCTGCTTTCTGCCTGCTCTGCCTTTCCCTTCCTTCAGTCGCGGCAGTCGAAGGCGAAGAGGTGACCTATTCCGCGAACGGCACGACCCTGAAAGGGTGGCTGGCCTACGAAGGCCATGCCATGGGCAAGCGCCCGGCAGTTCTGGTCGTGCATGAATGGTGGGGACACAATGCCTACGCGCGCAAGCGGGCGAACATGCTGGCGGAACTGGGATATGTCGCACTTGCGGTGGACATGTACGGCGACGGCCGGCAGGCGCAGCATCCGGACGACGCGGGCAGGTTCGCCAGCGAAGTCTCGCAGAACAAAGCAATGGCGAAGGCCCGTTTCGAAGCGGGAATGAAACTGTTGCGCGACAATCCGCGCGTAAATGGCGGCAAGCTGGCCGCCATCGGCTATTGCTTCGGCGGCTCGGTGGTATTGAACATGGCGCGTGCGGGCGAAGACCTGAAAGGGGTCGCCAGTTTCCACGGCGGCCTCGCCACCGATGCACCGGCGCAGAAAGGCGTGGTGAAGGCGCAAGTCCGCTCGTTCACCGGGGCCGATGACAAGATGATCCCGGCGGCACAGGTGGCGGCGTTCAAACAGGAGATGGATGCGGCCGGCGTGAATTACCGTGCAGTGGTTTACCCCGGCGCGATGCACAGCTTCACCAACCCGGATGCGGACGAGTACGGCAGGAAGTTCAATCTGCCACTGGCCTACAATGCCGCAGCGGACAAGGATTCATGGGCACAGCTGCAATTATTCCTCGCTGACGTGCTGCAATAATCGGCCATGGCTGCCCCGCTGCAACTCCGGGTACTTATTCTGGGCCATGGCGAGATGGGGCATGCCATGGAGTCCCTGCTGACGGCACGCCACGACGTGCGCATCTGGAACATGGGTAAAGTGCTCAAGGGCAGCCATGCCACGCTGGAGGAGGAAGTCGCCTCGGCGCAGGTGATCCTGTTCTGCCTGCCGGTCAATCCGCATTTCGAGATCGCCCGCCGCATCGCGCCCCATCTGCCGAAAGACAGCCTGTGCCTGACCATCGCCAAGGGGCTGGACGACTCCGGACGCACGGCGGCGCAGGTATTCGAGCAGGTTTTTGCCACGCGCCACTACGGCGTGCTGTACGGTCCGATGATTTCGGAGGAGTTGCGCGCCGGGCGCCACGGCTTTGCCGATGCAGTGGTCTGCGACAGTGCGGATTTTGCAACGATCCATGCGCTTTTTCGCGGCAGCACACTGGTGTGCCAGCAGGCCGCCGACATGCACGGCCGCAGCTGGTCGGTGATCTTGAAGAACGTGTATGCCATCCTGTTCGGCGTGGCAGACGAGTTGCAATTGGGCAAGAACATGCGCGGCCACTTGATGGTGGCGGCGATGGCGGAACTTTCCGGCATCGTGCAATCGTTCGGCGGCCAGGCGCACACGCCCTACAGTTATGCGGGGCTGGGCGATCTGGTCTCCACCGCCACCAGCGAGGATTCGCATCACCATGCGCTCGGCCGCCAGCTGGCGCGCGGTGAGTGGTCGGACATTTCCGGGGAAGGCGTGCATACCTTGCGGATGGTGGAACAGTACGGCCTGTTCGATTGGCGCGGTTATCCGCTGTTCGCGCTGGCGCACGACATCGTCTGCGCGCCGCAGTCGCTGCAGCGGCGACTGGATGAATATCTGCATCAGTTGCGCGAGGCGGAAATCTGCCCGATCTGAACCCGCCGATGCCCCATCTCTTCGTTTCCATCTCCGGCCACGGCTACGGCCACCTGGCGCAGACCGCGCCCGTCCTCAATTGCCTGCACCGCTTGCTGCCGCAGTTGCGCCTGACGGTGCGCTCCGCGCTGCCACCGGCACTGTTGCGCGCGCGCATCCAGGCGCCGTTCGCCCATTTGACCAGTGCCAGCGATCTCGGCATGGTGATGTCCTCCGCGCTCGATGTCCTGCCGTTGCAAAGCTGCCTCGCCTACCGGGAATTCCATGCGGACTGGAATGCGCGCGTCGAAGGCGAAGCCGGATTGTTGCGCGAGCTGGCCGCGGACCTGGCGTTCTCCAATGTCGATTATCTGCCGCTGGCCGGAGCGCAGCGCGCGGGCATACGCAACGCGGCACTCTGCTCGCTCAACTGGTTCGACATCTACCGCCACTACTGCGGCGAGGATGAAGTCGCCGCGCAGATGCACGCCGGTTATGCCGGAGCCGACGTTTTCCTGCGCACAACGCCCGGCATGGATATGCAGTACCTGCCCAATCTGCAAACCGTCGCTCCGGTGGCCGGCATCGGCGTGAACCGGCGCGACGAGTTGAATCAGTATTTACATCTGTCGCAGGAAGAACGACTGGTGCTGGTAAGTCTGGGCGGCATCGCCAGCCGCCTGCCGCTGGAACAATGGCCGCGCCTGGAGGGAGTGCGTTGGCTGGTGCAAGCCTCATGGCAAGTGCGCCATCCCGATGCCATCGTGCTGGAATCGCTGCCGTTGCATTTCAGCGACCTGCTTGCCAGCTGCGACGCGCTGCTGTGTAAACCGGGCTACGGCAGTTTCGTCGAGGCCGCCGCGAGCGGCGTGCCCGTGCTATATGTGAGCCGCGCCGACTGGCCGGAAACGCCGGCACTCAACGCATGGCTGCAACGCCACGGCATCTGCCGTGAGGTGTCGCGCACGATGCTGGAACGCGGCGAGCTCGCGGCAGCGCTGGATGAACTCTGGCAATCGCCGCGCCGCGCACCCATCCTGGCCGAGGGTGCGGAACAGGCAGCCCTGCATCTGCTGCGCATGCTTACCGGTTGTCCGGACTGAAACCGGTTTTTTCAATTGCGCCGCAATGGCACAGGACAAGGCCGCCAACAATCAATACCGAGTTCTGGCCGAACGCCAGAAATAAACCGCCCGGCATAAAAAAGCCCGCGCATCGCGGGCTTTTTTATGGGGTCATGCAGATCAATGCGCGTGGCCGTGTTCGCCGTGCACATGACCGTGCGTCAGTTCCTCGGCCGTTGCCGGACGCACGCCGGTGATGACACCGGAGAAGGTGAGCGCCTTGCCAGACAACGGATGGTTGCCATCGACGGTAACTTCGTTCTCGTTCACTTCGGTGACGGTGTAGAGCATGAAATCCTCGTCGTTATCACCTTCCGCGCCGCCCTCGAACTGCATGCCTACCGCGACTTCTGCCGGAAACATGTTGCGCGGTTCGACACGCACTAGATCGTGCTCATATTCGCCGAAGGCATCGTCCGGCTGCATGCTGACCGCGAACTTGTCGCCAACTGCCTTGCCCTGCAACGCTTCTTCCACCAGCGGGAAGATCCCGTCATACCCGCCGTGCAAATAGCTGATCGGCTCGCCCGCCTTTTCGATCAGCGCACCCTCGGCGTCGGTCAGTTCATAGGTCAGCGAGACAACTGCGTTCTTTGCGATCTTCATTTCATTTCCTTTATAAGTTTAAGTATTTCCTGCGGATGACCATGCGCGTGGACGTCATACAAGGCGTGGCGCAATTTGCCTTGCTTGTCGACGACAAAGGTTGAACGGAGTATCGCCAGTTTGGGCTGTCCGTCCACTTCCTTTTCGTACAAAACGCCGTACTTCCGGCACACCCTTGCTTCGGGGTCGGACAACAGCAATACCGACAAACCATACTTGTCGCGGAACGATGCATGGCTGATGCAGTCATCGCGGCTGATACCGACCACGACGGTGTCGCGCGCGGCGAATTCCTCCTCGAGGTCGCTGAATTCGTTCGCCTCCATCGTGCATCCCGGCGTGTCGTCCCTGGGGTAAAAGTACAGCACAACATTCTGCCTGCCCTGCTGGCTCGCCAATTTGAAAATATGCATGTCGGCATCGGGTAATTCAAAATGCGGCGCGTCC
>JAVHSB010000014.1:0-6092 GCA_036171955.1 Sideroxydans sp. | reverse complement strand
ACGATGCGCGAGGGCATCCGCTATGCGCAGGGCCGCGGCCGCCGTGTCTTGCTGGCGATCAATACCTTCGCGCAGCCCGGACGGGATGCGGACTGGCAGCATGCGGTGGACACGGCAGCCGGGATGGGGGTGGATGCGGTGATCCTGGCCGATGTCGGCTTGCTCGATTATGCTTCCCGCCGTCACCCGGACTTGCGCCTGCATCTTTCGGTGCAGGGTTCCGCAACCAGCTACGAAGCGGTGAATTTTGCGCAGCGCGAATTCGGCGTGCGGCGCGCGGTGCTGCCGCGCGTGCTGACGCTGGCGCAGGTTGAAAACGTGATCCGGCACACGACCGTGGAGATCGAGGTGTTCGGATTCGGCAGCCTGTGCGTGATGAATGAGGGGCGCTGCTGGCTTTCCTCCTACGCCACCGGCGAATCGCCAAACACGGTCGGCGCGTGTTCTCCGGCCAAATACGTCAAATGGGAAAAATCGCCGGGGCAGATGACGACCCGCCTGAACGGCATTCTGATCGACCGCTTCGACGACCATGAAGCCGCCGGCTATCCCACCCTGTGCAAGGGCCGTTTCGAAGTCAACGGCGAGACCTATTACGCTCTGGAGGAGCCGACCAGCCTCAATGTGCTGGAGATCTTGCCGGAGATCGCCGCCATCGGGGTGGCCGCGATCAAGGTCGAAGGCCGCCAGCGCAGCCCGGCCTATGTCGCGCAAGTCACCAAAAACATGCGTGCCGCGCTGGATACACTGGCACGTGAGAGGGAGCAATACCGGGTGAAACCGGCGTGGCAGGCCGAACTGGCCAAACTTTCCGAGGGCAGCCAGGCAACGCTGGGCGCCTATGACCGGCCGTGGAGATGAAGGCATGAAACTGGCGCTGGGTCCCTTGCTGTTTTTCTGGCCAAAACAGGATGTGCTGGATTATTACGCCGGGATTGCGCAGAACCCGGCGATCGACATCGTTTATGTCGGCGAAGTCGTGTGTTCGCGCCGGCAGCTCATGCGCGTTGGCGACTGGATCGCATTGGCGCGCGAATTGAGCGATGCCGGGAAGGAAGTAGTCGTTTCGGCGCAAGCCCTGCTCGAATCGGAAGGCGACCTGAAAGCACTGCGGCGCTTGATGGATGAAGCCGGTTGCAAGGTGGAAGCCAACGATCTGGGGGCGGTGAACATCGCTGCCGGGCGGCCATTCGTGGCGGGCCCGCATCTGAACATCTACAACCAGTCCACGCTGGCGACTTATGCGCGCTACGGCATGCAACGCTGGCTGCCGCCGCTGGAGGCGGATCGCCAGCTGGTCGAGACCCTGCATGCCAGTCGCCCGCAGGGTGTGGAGACCGAGGTCTTTGTCTTCGGCAAATTGCCGCTGGCGTTCTCGGCGCGCTGTTTTACCGCCCGCCATTACGGCCTGCACAAGGATGATTGCCAGTTCAAGTGCGTGGAACATCCGGCCGGCCTGACATTGAAAACCCGCGAAGGCCAGCCCTTTCTCGCCATCAACGGCATCCAGACCATGTCCGCGCAACACTACAATCTGTTGCATGAAGTGCCGGACATGCTCGGGCTGGGCATCGATATCATTCGCATCAGTCCGCAGGCGCAACACATGGAGCAGATCATCCGCGCTTTCGATCACGCGCGGTGCGGCGAAACACCCGAGGCCGCTTCAGCCGCGTGGGGCGACGAAGGCATGGTGGATGGTTACTGGTTTGGCGATGCGGGCATCGCGCAACATCATCGGGATTCAATTTGTAATCTGCAAGGGAGCTAAATCATGCACAAGAAAATCAGGATTCCGCAATTCCAGTTGCCGGCCCTGGCCACCCGCCTCGTTGGACGTTTGCCGCAATGGCCGCATACCCTGGCTCTGGTTGCCGGCTTGAATGCGGCCGTGAAGATGAAGCTGCTGCGGACCGATGATCTGTCTGTGCTGGAAGGGCGCAGTTTCTGCGTCGAAGTGCTGGATGCAGGCAGCAGGGCATACTTTACCTTCCGTGCGGGGCTTTTTCGTCCGCTGTTTTCCGGGACACTGACACCCGACCTGTGTTTCCGCGCCAACCTGTCCGCCTACCTGCAACTCCTCGCCCGGCAGGAAGATCCGGATACGCTGTTTTTCAGACGTGAACTTTCGGTCGAGGGCGATACGGAACTGGGATTGTTTGTGAAGAATATGCTGGATGCGGTCGAATGGCCGCAACTCTCCGGCCTGCTCAGTTCGAGCCATTGAGCCGGTGCTCGCCAAACTTGAAATCGCCCGATCAATCGGGCTCCCACAGTTAAGCCTCAATCTTCGGTAGCACTCATTTCTGACCGTCGGGCAAGAGAGCAAAAGAAAACCCGCGCAGGCGGGTTTTTCTTTGCGTGGCGGCGGATGGATTCCGCATCCTGTTGCAGCTCCTATTTTCCCGGCGGGATGGACAGGATGAAATTAACGATGTTGGTGATCTCGACCTGATGCGTACCCCGCATGTCGCTGGGGGCCATCGGAATGTATTCGTTCCACTCTCCTTTGCCGCCCTTGGAGACTTTTTTGACCAGACCTTGCACCAGCGGCAAGTCTTCCCCGGCGCTGTCGATCTTGAATCCCTTGTAAACATAACGGGTCTGCGTGCGATAACGGTCGGCGATATCCTGCCACGCCGGTCCGAATTTGGTTCGATTCAAGCCGTGGCAGGCATCGCAACCCAGTGCCCTCATCTCTGTCTGCACGGTTGCGGGGATCTCGATGCGGGCGGGTTCGGCTGCGACAGAATTCATGCTGGCCAGCATGGTTACAAGCAACGACGCAATTCTGATTTTTGACATGCGGTTCCTCACTGTGTTTATTGGGTTTGCTGAATTGATAAATGAGCTGCGGGCGGCGCAATCAGCCTGCAAATGTTGGATACCTCACTTGGCCCACTCCTCCGCCTCGGCATAATCGCCAAATGCGCGAATGTCCGCATCCACGAACAGGCGCGACAGCCACGCCTGCCAGGTCAGCCACTGGTCGTCCGTGACGACGGCGATCCGGTTGAAGTCATGGTTGTGTTCGCGGCTGAAGAATTTGATTTCTTCCCAGGCGACATCCGGGGTGTAGGCGAGCATGCCGCGCAGATCGAAGATCAGGCTGGCTTTTTCGCCGCTCTCGAGCTTGTGCAGCGCGTGCTCTTCAAATTGCTTGAAGTCGGCAAGGGTGAATTCGCCCATCACGGCGATGTTGACCAGGTGGCGCTTGTCTTCGATGGTGATCATTTTTCCTGCTCGTTGGGTTGGGGCGACATGCGCAAGCTTATCATGCCGCTGGCGATGATGAGTGCAATGCCGCACCATGCGGCAAGGTTCAGTAATTCGTGCCAGAACATGAGGCCGAACAGGGCGGAAAAAACGATGGTGCTGTAGGCCAGGCTGCCAACCACCAATGTCTGACCGGTGCGATAAGCGCGCGTCATGGCCAGTTGCGCGAAAGTGGCGCAGGCGCCGATGGCCAGCAGCGTGGGCAGCATGGATGGAGTGGCCGGGTGCAGCGGGTATGGCAGCATCAGGGCGCCACTGGCAACGGTGGCGATGAGGTTGAAATAGAACACCACGCGCATGCCGGACTCGCCCAGCATCCCCAGTTGCCGCACATTGAGCAGTGCGATGCCCGCCAGCCCGCCGGAGATGAGGCCAAGCAGGCCGGGCATGAATTGGTCCTGCGCCAGGGTGGGGTGCAACAGCAGGACGATGCCGGCAAAGCCGATGAGGAGGGCTGCGCTCAGCGGCGCGTGGAATTTCTCCTTCAGCACCAGCACCGTCAGCGCGGACAGGAAAAGCGAGGAGGTGTAGTTGAGCGTGATGGCCGTCGCCAGCGGCAGCACGGTGATGCAATAGAAGAACAGGAGCATGGCCAGCGTTCCGGACAGGCCGCGCCACAGGTGCTCGCGCCAGTGGATCGTGCGCAAGCTGACGTGCTGCCTGCGCAGCAGGACATAGACGATGAGCAGACTGAACAGGGAGCGATAGAACACCAGTTCGTTGCTGGAAAAATGCGGGGCCGCATATTTCACCAGCGCGCTCATGCAGGCGAACAGCAATCCTGCCACCAGCATCCAAAGCGAACCCATTGCCGCTATTTCAGGTGCGGTTCGAGATTGCGCCGCAGGTATTCGTGAAAATGCAGCATGCCGTCTTCGGTCGGCGACTGGTAGGGGCCGGCCTCCTCGATGCCTTGCCGGTACAGCGCGCGCCGTCCCTGCTGCATGCGCAGGCAGATGATGTCGTCTTCCCTGGCGGTCTCCTGGTAGGCCTGTTTCTCCGCCTCGATGTAGTCGCGCTCGAACAGCACGATGTCCTCCGGATAATAGAATTCGACGATGTTGCTGCAGGCGTCCACCCCGCGCGGCACGATGGTGCTGACCACCAGCGTGTGCGGATACCACTCGACCATGATGTTGGGGTAATAGGTGAGCCAGATCGCACCGTACTGCGGCAATTCGCCGTGGTTGTAGCGCAATACCTGTTCCGCCCATTGCCGGTACACGGGGCTGCCGGATTTCTTCAGGGCGTGGTTGATGCCCACCGTCTGCACGCTGTATTGTTCGCCGAAGTCCCATTTCAGGTCGTCGCAATCGACGAATTGGCCCAGTCCCGGATGGAACGGGACGACGTGATAGTCTTCCTGGTACACCTCGATGAAGGTCTTCCAGTTGAAGTTGTATTCCTCCACTTCCACCCGGTCCAGCAGGTAACCGCCGAAGTCGATCTCCTTGAAGGCCGGCACCCTGGCCAGGTCGAGTGCGACATCGCGCTGTCCGGCAAACAGCAGGCCGTGCCAGTTTTGCAGCGGTGTCTTGTTCAGATGGAGGCAGGGATTTTGCGGAAAGTGCGGCGCGCCGATCAGTTCGCCGTCGTTCTTGTAGGTCCAGCGATGGATCGGGCACACGATGTGTTTGGCGTTGCCGCGTCCCTGCAGCAGGGTGGCCTGACGATGGCGACAGATGTTGGACAAGAGTTCGACGCCGTGCTCGTTGCGCACCAGCATTTTGGCGTTGTCCATCCATTCCAGCACGTGATAGTCGCCGGCACTGGGCGTCATCAGTTCGTGCCCGACATAACGCGGGCCCGCGTCGAACAGGGCGCGCTGTTCGAGCTCTAGGACTTGCGGATCGAAATACCAGCGCAACGGCGGCTGGGCAGCAACGGGATTGAATTGCTTGAGTTTGGCGATTTCGGACATGCCCACGTTTCCTCAATGAATACGG
Organism: Sideroxydans sp.; assembly: GCA_036171955.1. Taxonomy (GTDB): domain Bacteria; phylum Pseudomonadota; class Gammaproteobacteria; order Burkholderiales; family Gallionellaceae; genus Sideroxyarcus. Next base: position 870 of record JAVHSB010000014.1, on the reverse strand, counting down.
GCTGTAAAGCAGGCCGGCGATTGTCGCCGAAATCGCCGGGGCGGGCAACAAAATTTGGCTCTGCCGGATGGGCATGGGTAAAATGGCGACCTTTCCAATCAGGCGTCCACCATGTCCGGCAAAGCACACAAAACACAGACGTTCGAGATGGCGATGGCTGAACTGGAAAAACTCGTCGCCGAGATGGAGTCGGGCAAGCTGGCCCTGGATGATTCCCTTGCGGCCTACAAGCGGGGCGCGGAACTGGCCGCGTTCTGCCGCTCGCGCCTGGACGATGCGCAGCAGCAGGTCAAAGTGCTGGACGCCGGCCTGTTGCAGGATTTCCCCTTGGCGGACGACGCGAACGGTTGATGATGCCCGACTTCGTTTCCTGGCTCGGCGCGCGCCAGTCTTCCTTTGAAAGTGTGTTGCAGAGTCTGTTGCCGGCGGCCGATGTCGCGCCGCAACGTCTGCATGCCGCCATGCGCTACAGCGTGCTGGACGGCGGCAAGCGCGTGCGCCCGCTGTTGGCCTACGCGGCGGGCGAACTGGTGGGGGCGCCCGTGGCGCGGGTCGATGTCGCGGCCGCGGCGGTGGAGCTGGTCCATGCCTATTCGCTGGTACATGACGACATGCCGTGCATGGATGACGATGTATTGCGCCGGGGCAAGCCGACCTGCCATGTCGAATATGACGAGGCGACCGCGCTGCTGGTCGGCGATGCGCTGCAAAGTCTGGCCTTCCAGTTGCTGGCGGAGCAACCGTTGTGCGATTCGGCGGAGGGGCAATTGCAGATGGTCGCCTTGCTGGCGACGGCATCCGGCTCGCGCGGCATGGCCGGCGGGCAGGCCATCGATCTGGACAGCGTCGGCAAACAGCTGACCTTGCCGG
>JAVHSB010000013.1:0-1267 GCA_036171955.1 Sideroxydans sp. | reverse complement strand
TTGAGTTGTCGGTGGCCGAGCCGCAAGCCTGGCTGCCCCGGTTGAAACATGCCGGCGCGATCTTCATGGGGCGCTACACCTCCGAGTCGCTCGGGGACTATTGCGCGGGGCCGAACCACGTGCTGCCCACCTCGGGCACCGCACGCTTCTCGTCGCCGCTGGGGGTGTATGACTTTCAGAAACGCAGCAGCCTGATCCAGGTTTCGGCGGCGGGGGCCAGGAAATTGGGGGCGATCGCCTCGACCCTGGCCTTTGGCGAAGGTTTGCAGGCACATGCGCAGTCTGCGCTATATAGAAAAAACAGCTAAAAACTTTCGGTTGTGTGTTCTGTCCGGTTTGGGTAGAATCCGCGCCTCATTTTTGCAACTGGTCTGGAGTTATTCATGGCACGCGTCTGTCAAGTAACGGGGAAAGCCCCGATGGTGGGCAACAATGTTTCCCATGCGAACAACAAAACCAAGCGTCGTTTCTTGCCGAATCTGCAACGTCGCCGCTTGTGGGTTGAGTCGGAAAATCGTTGGGTGTCTTTGCGCCTGACCAATGCTGCGCTGCGCACCATCGACAAGAACGGCATCGAAGCCGTCCTGTTCGAAATGCGCGCCCGTGGCGAGAAGGTATAAAGGAGAACGATTGTGGCAAAAGGCGCACGCGAAAAAATCAAGCTGGAATCCTCTGCCGGTACGGGGCATTTCTACACGACCAACAAGAATAAACGCACCACCCCGCAAAAGCTCGAATTCATGAAGTTCGATCCGGTGGCACGCAAGCATGTCGCGTACAAGGAAACCAAGCTGAAGTGATTCGGCAAGGTTGCAGACGCAGCATCCAAAAACCCGCGCAAGCGGGTTTTTTATTGTGTGCGGACACGAATCGGAACGAATAACCGCAGTACGCCGGCCGCATTTGGATTATCCTTGGCCTATCAAGGCCATTTACTCCGCTTGGGCGCAGGAGCGTCCCGAATGGCCACAACTGTTTGTGTCCGCCGCCAACGCGTGCCGGCAAGAATGAGTGCCACACGGCAAAGGAATGAACGGCCACATCGTCGCAAGGGAAATTATGACTGACGCAGGTATCCCGCAACTTGTTTGTCCCGCAGGCAGCCTGCCGGCGCTGAAGGCGGCGGTCGACAATGGCGCGGATGCGGTCTATCTCGGTTTCAAAAACGACACCAACGCCCGCAATTTTGCCGGGCTCAACTTCGACGACAACACGATGCGCGAGGGCATCCGCTATGCGCAGGGCCGCGGCCGCCGTGTCTTGCTGG
>JAVHSB010000012.1:0-1273 GCA_036171955.1 Sideroxydans sp. | reverse complement strand
CCGGACTGACGCAGTGCGGGGTGGCCGGAGTGCAACGGGAGCGCGTCACGGCATGGGCAAGGGAACATCATATCGAGTGCACCCTGACCAATTTGCAGATGGAAGATTTGCGGGCGGCTGACGAGATATTTCTGGTGAACAGTGTATTCGGACTGTGGCCGATCCGGGAGTTTCCCGGATATTTTCGAACCGATCATCCCATGTCCATCACCATTCGCAGTGGTCTCGCAGAGGGAGAGTCGAGATGAGGCGAACTCTGGTAGTACTGGTTGGATTGTCCATGTTGCTGGGCTTCATCCTGGATTTTGCCTACTCCCCCATGCCTTTGCCGCATACGCCACTGGAATTTTCCCTCAAGCCCGGCAGCAGCCTGAAGGGCGCTGCGTTGCAAATGAAACAGGCGGGAGTATTGGAGAATGATGCGTCTTTCGTCTGGCTGGCAAGATTGCTGGGCAAGACACGCGAAATCAAATTCGGCAACTACCAGTTGGACAGATCGCATTCCCGTATCGATTTGCTCGAAATGATCAGCTCGGGCCGGTCAACCCAAAGTCAGCTAACCGTCGTCGAAGGGATGACTTTCAGGGAACTGCGTGCATTATTGAATGCACATCCCGGCCTTCAACACGACAGTGCCATCCTCACTGAATCTGAAATCTTGCACCGTATCGGTGCAACCGAGCTTGCAGCAGAAGGACTGCTCTTCCCTGATACCTATAACTTCTCCGGCGGCAGCAGCGATATGCGCGTGTTGCAACGCGCCTATCAGCTCATGCGGCAGAATCTGGACCGGGCATGGGAACAGCGTGCTGCCGGTTTGCCGTTCCAGTCGCCCTACGAGATGCTGGTTCTGGCCTCCATTGTCGAAAAGGAAACCGGGCTTGAGGCGGACCGCACCATGATTGCCGCCGTTTTCATAAACCGGCTGAAACGCGGAATGCGCCTGCAAACAGACCCCACCGTGATCTACGGCATGGCTGAAAGTTTTGACGGCAATCTGCATAAACGCGACCTGACGAAAGATACCCCTTACAATACGTATACCCGTAGCGGTCTTCCGCCAACACCCATTGCCCTGCCGGGACTGGCTGCGTTGCAGGCCGTCGCGCATCCCGCCAAAACCGATGCCATTTATTTTGTGGCGCGCGGCGATGGCAGTTCAAAATTTTCGGAATCACTGATTGAACACAACAAGGCAGTCCGCCAATACCAGTTAACAAAATGACCCAGGCCCGATTCATTACTTTCGAAGGGGTGGATGGTGCGGGGAAAA
>JAVHSB010000011.1:0-1278 GCA_036171955.1 Sideroxydans sp. | reverse complement strand
GTCCGAATGCCCTCATCGGGCGCATAAATAATGTTCATGATTAGCTTTCAAAAGTTGGATATGTTTGTTATTGGGGTGACCAAGCAAGCGAATGTTCAGCAGTCGCGCCATTGACATTGCTGCCTACCTTGGGGTCACCACCGCCCGTCTGGTTTGTGTCCGCAACGCCACCACAATCGAGTTGCGCTATGGCATCAGCATGGACTTGTTGCGCTTCATCCGGCATACCCATCGCCGGATTTATCCTGGGCAGTGCGTTGCGTTGTTGCGGCAACTTTTCGGGTGCTGCGAGATCCAGCACTTGCAGATCAGGCGTTGACAGATAGCGCGCAAACGCATCGGCGAACTGATCCGCGTCGTACCCTTTGGGCGTGCCATGGGCCTGCCTGACCGTCTTGGGTCGAATGCCATAAGCGGCAAGTTGCTTGGCCAGTTGACGAGGCGACAGTGGTTTGCCACGGTTGTAAGTTGCCCACGCCTTTTCTTCATCAGATACAAGCGCCTCAATCAAGTCCACTGTGCTTATTTTGAAAGTGTGTTTTTTCTCAAAGACGTACTGGATGTCGGCAAGCAATTCGTTGCCGGTGCTGACATTAGCTTCAGCCGCGCCGGATAGCGCCAATGCTGCCTTCGTCGCACGCGCAAGCCATTCAGGGCTTGCACATCCGGCAATGGCCAAAAGCGGCTCCCAATTGTCTTGCGAACGGTCGTTTAACTCATCTGGCAATACAGGTCTTGCAGCCCGGACTTGCTCGGAATAGTCATCAGCAAAGCGCGCCAATTTGGAAGCGGTGGCGGCGAACGTTGTCTTGTCGGCGTAGCGAAGTCTGTCCACTTTTTCATCCGGCATTTTGCGTCGAAGACCGATTACGATCCCTCGGCTCATAGTCGCGTCCGGTAGGTGTTTTTCCAACGCAATACCAGCAAATGCTTTAGCGCCCCAGACATCGAAAATCCTTGGCTCATATCCATCGCCAACTGAGACGGTTCGACCCACAAAGGCATTAGCGCGTGTGTGACCAGCGTTGACCAAACCCTTGAGTTCATCGTTTTCACGAATGAAGGTGTCGGCTTCATCGACCAGTAGCGTGGGCCGCCATGCTGTGATGGCCCTGAACAAAAACGATGCGGTCGAATTGGCAGCGGAGAGCGGGCGTGCAGCAAGATAGCCGAAGATGGTCAGTAGTTGAGATTTTCCGCACGCTTTTTCCGGTGCGGTGATGATGGCCAGTGCTGCTACTTCCACGTCATCGATAAACCAGGTCATCGTGATCCACA
>JAVHSB010000010.1:0-6200 GCA_036171955.1 Sideroxydans sp. | reverse complement strand
ATGACCGTTTCATCCAAAGGACAAGTCGTGCTTCCTGCTGACATTCGGCGGCGGCTAGGCTTGATGGCGGGCACGCAAATGGAAATTATTGAAGAGCCAGATGGGATCAGGTTGATCGTGTCCAGGCCCATTAAGACTTCGAGCATTGCGGCGTGCGCCGGGATGGTGACCGCCCCTTCGAAGGGCAAGGCGCGCAAGTTGGTCGACTTCGATGCCGCTTCAACATTAACCAAGTCACACAAATGAGAGCAGTGGATACCAATGTGCTGGCGCGCTTCTTCATCAATGATGAGGATGATGAGGAAGCCACCAAGCAACGCCCTGCCGCCATTGCGGCCATGTCAGATGCGGTGTTCGTATCGCTGACGGTGATCCTCGAATTTGAATGGGTGATGCGCGGATTTTATGAACTTTCACGCAAAGATATACAGCAAATATTCGAGTCGCTGTGCGGCCTGGAGAATGTGCAGATCGAAGATCGAAGTCTCGTGCTGTCTGCACTGAACGCTTATCAGGCGGGGCTGGATTTTGCCGATGCCTTGCATCTTGCCCGTGCCGATTTTTGCAGTGCCTTTCTTAGTTTCGATCAACGCCTGAAGAAGCGCGCATTGGCAGCAAACCTGTTGCCTCCCGTGGAAATCCCCTTTGCGTAATATTTATTCAATTCACTATTAACCGACCATGACTACTGAACATACGATTAATGTACAAGACGAGAACCAGATCATCACCGAGCGCCGCGCAAAGCTGAAAGCCATCCGCGAGCAGGGAGTCGCCTTCCCCAACGATTTCGAGCGCAAGCATCTGGCCGCCGATCTGCATGGCGAATTCGACGGCAGGACGAACGAAGAGCTGGAGTCCGCGCCGGTTCAAGTCGCGGTGGCCGGGCGCATGATGCTGAAACGGGTGATGGGCAAGGCCAGCTTCGCCACCATCCAGGACATGAGCGGCCGCATCCAGTTGTTCATCAGCAACGACAATACCGGCGAGGCGGTGCATGCCGCGTTCAAGCATTTCGACCTCGGCGACATCCTCGGCGCGGTCGGCGTGCTGTTCAAGACCAAGACCGGCGAACTGTCGGTGCGCGTCACGCAGTTGCGCCTGCTGACCAAGGCGCTGCGCCCCCTGCCGGAGAAATTCCACGGTCTCAGCGATCAGGAGCAAAAATACCGCCAGCGCTATGTCGACCTGATCACCAACGAGCAGACGCGCAAGACTTTCCTGACCCGCTCCAGCATCGTGCAGGCGATCCGCGAATTTTTCACGCGCCACGGCTATCTCGAGGTGGAGACGCCGATGATGCACGTCATCCCGGGCGGTGCCTCGGCCAAGCCTTTCATCACCCACCACAATGCGCTCGACATGCCGCTGTATCTGCGCATCGCGCCGGAGCTGTATTTGAAGCGGCTGGTGGTTGGCGGTTTCGAGAAAGTGTTCGAGATCAACCGCAACTTCCGCAACGAGGGCCTGTCCACACGGCACAATCCCGAGTTCACCATGATCGAGTTTTACGAGGCTTATCGCGACTACAAGTATCTGATGGACCTCACTGAAAGCCTGTTCGCAGAAGTCGCGCGCAAGGTGCTCGGCACCACGGTCATCAGCTACCAGGGCAAGGAACTAGATCTGGGTCAGCCGTTCCACCGGCTGACCATGGTCCAGGCGATACAGAAATACCATCCGCAATTCACTTCGGCACAGTTGAACGATCGCGCCTTCCTGTTGAACGAATTGACAGACCTGAAAGCCAAATACAAACCGGATGACGGCATTGGCGGTCTGCAACTTTCACTCTTTGAGGAAATGGCCGAGTCGCATCTGTTCGAGCCGACCTTCATCGTCGATTATCCGGTGGAGACTTCGCCGCTGGCGCGCGCTTCGGATAGCCGTCCCGGCATCACCGAGCGCTTCGAGCTTTTCATCGTCGGCCGCGAGATCGCCAACGGATTTTCAGAGCTGAACGACCCGGAAGACCAGGAGCGACGCTTTGATGCGCAGGTCGCCGCCAAGGATGCCGGAGACGAAGAGGCCATGTTCAAGGATGCCGACTATGTCCGCGCTCTGGAATTCGGCTTGCCGCCGACTGCGGGCGAAGGCATCGGCATCGATCGCCTCGTGATGTTGCTGACCGACAGTGCCAGCATCCGCGATGTGATCCTGTTCCCGCACATGCGTCCCGCATAGCTCCATGCTGGACGACGTCACACGCGACCGCCTGTTGCAGCTTTATCCGATGCTGGTAGATTTGCCGGCCGGCGAGAGGGAGTCGATGTTGTCCGGCGCAGTTTTGCTGAACATTCCCGCCGGCGCGACCGTGTTTGATGAAAACCAGCCGTGCCAGGGTTTCCCGCTCCTGCTCGGCGGCAGCCTGCGCGTGATCAAGGCATCCCCCAACGGGCGCGAGTTGCAGCTCTACCGTGTCCTTCCCGGCGAGAGTTGCATCCTCACCAGCAGTTGCCTGCTCGGCCATACACGCTATCAGGCGCGCGGCATCTGCGAACAGGACATCAGCATGGTGCTGCTGCCCGCTCCGCTGTTCCATGCGCTGTTCGACCGCCACCCGCAATTCCGCGATTACGTTTTTCACTTGTTCAGCGAGCGCCTGACCGATCTGATGCAACTGGTCACGGCGGTGGCCTTCCAGAAACTGGATCAGCGCCTTGCCGCCCTGCTGATCGCCAGACCCAGTCCCATCCATGCCACGCATCAAGCGCTTGCGGACGAGCTAGGCAGCGCGCGCGAAATGGTCAGCCGACTGCTCAAGGGCTTTGCCGATCAGGGCTGGTTGCGACTGGGACGCGAGCAAATCGAGGTACTGGACCGGGCGGCGCTCGCTCATTTGGCAGCGACCTGAATCCCCTGCTTGAACATGGAATTCAGCAGCGAACGCAGCTTGGCGGGGCGCACGGGTTTGTGCAACAGATGCAGTCCGTGCGTGGCCACCTGCTGCAGGATATCTGGAAAGGTATCGCCGCTGATGAGGATGAAGGCCGGCTTGAACGGGCCCTTCGTCTGGATGTCATGGAACAATTCCAACCCGTTCCCGTCGGGCAGGCGGTAATCGCAAATCACCAGATCGAACAATTGGGGATTCGCGGCCTTTACTTCGGCCAGATTTTTCGCCAGGCGCACATGCCACCCCCAGGATTCAAGCAATCCGCCTGTTCCGGTACGCACCAGTTCATCGTCATCCACCACCAGCGCCACCCGGTTGCCGAGTTCTTCAACACCCTCCTCCGCCATTTCCGCTTTGGAATCTGCCGGCTGGAATCCCGATATGGATTGCGCCAGCGGCACATCGACGCTGAAGGTCGTGCCCGCTCCGGGCGCGGAGCGTAATGCGAGGGAGTGCTGCAGCAACCTGCACAAGCGCTGAACGATGGGCAGTCCCAAGCCCAAGCCCTTGCTGCGTTCGCGCGCCGCATTTTCCAGTTGCACAAACTCGTGGAATATCCTTTCCTGGTCTTTTTCTGCAATGCCATTTCCGTTGTCGCGCGTCTCGATGCGCAGTTGCTTGCCCCGCCTGCGGCAGGCAAGCAACACGGTGCCATGTGGCGGGGTATAGCGAATCGCGTTGCCCAGCAGGTTGAGCAGGATACGTTCGAGCAGGATGGGGTCGCTCACCACGCGAATCGAATGGCACCGCACACGGAAAGTGATGTATTTCTGCGCGGCTTCTGCGGCAAATACTTCCTGCAGGCGACTGACCAGCATGGCGATATCGATTTCCTGCAATTGCGGCACGACCACACCCGCATCCAGCTTGGAAATATCCAGCAGGGATTCCAGCAACCCGGACATCGCAGTGACCGCTTCATCCACCTTATCAACGATCTGGCGCTGTTCTGCGGTATTGATGCGATGATGCAATTCGCCCATGAAAAGCCCCAGCGCATGCATGGGCTGGCGCAAATCGTGGCTGGCAGCCGCGAGGAACCGGGTCTTGTCGTAATTGGCCTTCTCCGCTTCCTCCTTCTTTTCGCGCAGCGCCTGCGTGGCCTGCTCGATGCGGGACTGCAGGTTCTGCTGCTGATACTGAATTTGCTGCGCCATTTCGTTGATGCCCTGCGCCAGTTCGTTCAGCTCAATGACCGACATCTCGCTGATCCGCGTATCTAGCTTGCCCTCACCCAGTCTGCGCAGTGCGTTGTGCATGCCAAAAATGGGCTGGGTGATGCGGCGCGCAACTATCATGGCAGCCAGCACCGACAACAACAGGACCACTGCGGTCAGTAACAGGCTGAACAGGACCAGTTCCCGCTTTGCCTGATACAAGCGCCGTTTGCTCATGGTCAGTTGTACTGCCCCTACCGGGCTGACCGATGAAGATTCCATTCTCACTGCCGTATCGTCCAGCGCCAGTTGCGTGGTAACGATGGGTTGATAAACGATCAGCGTGGCATCGTCCTGCCACAGTGCCGCCCCGTCCTGCTGCTTGAAGCGCGCTTGACTCCACTGGGCATTGCCTGCTGTCGCAAGGGTTTTGCCATCGGCATCGAGCAATTGGACCGCCTGCACATCCTTCTGCGCCATCACGCCATTGACCAATTGCTGCAAAACGAGACCATTTGCCGCGAACACCGCATATTCGCTCGAAGCCGCCAGTTGCCGTGCGATCAACTCGGCACGATCCAGCAAACCCTGGTCCTGCTCGCTCATGCGGTAATACAGGAATGCGGTCTCCACCAATACGGCCAGGATCAGCACCGGGATCAGCGCAACAGCCAGTGCCTGCCGTTCAATGCCATAGCGTTGCATCATTGCCCTCCGATGGATGTGCGCAGTTGTCCGGCATCCGGAATCGCCAAACCGAGCGAGTGCGCGACCCGAGTGTTGACGGCGACCTCGAAATCCTGCACAAACCCGCTGGGCGGCAGATGGCCCGTGTCGGCGAAGTTTGCGATCGCGAGCGCAGCCTGCCGCGCGACTTGTCCGGGTGTGCTGTAGACCGCACACAAGGCGCCTGCACGCACGTATTGCGGGGAAATCCCGATCACGGGGATGCGCTGGCGATAAGTCTCCAGCAGGATATTTCTGATCGTGTCCGGACGATAGACTGCCGCATCAGGCATCACCAGCAATACGTCCGATTCCCGCAGCAGTTCAGTCAGGCTGGCCGCAAGCTGTGCCGGCTCCACCACACGCCGGGTTTGCATGATAAGCGAGGCGGCGGCAGCGGCGCGTTGCAGTTCGGCCAACTCGTACGGAGGGAAAGCATACAGTACGCCTATCCTGCGCACATGTGGCAATGCCGCAGAGATCAAAGCCAATTGGCGCGCGATGGGCTGTTCGATATGAAGGGCTGCCAGGTGCGGCGCGGGTCCGAGCGCCTCGATTCCGGCACGCGGGGTCAGCACACTCAACACTGGTTGGCTGCCATGGGCCAGGCTGGCAGTCGCCTTCATCCCGACCGCGACATACAGGTCGGCAGGCCCGGCTAGCGCGGCGGAATCGGCAACCACCAGGGCATAGCTGGACTTGTCCAATTGCTCGCGCAAGGCTGCGGCGAATTCCCGATAAGCCTTACCCTCTTCACTCAGGATTACGGCGACCTGTAACGGCGCGGCGACAGCATTCATCTGGACAAAAAATACCAACATCAGCGCGGCCAGTGCCCGCCTGATGAAGCGATGGACACGGCACAACTGCGCGGTCCGGTCAGAAATTGATGTTCGCAGTAAGATAGGCCCGCCGTTTGAACAAGAGATTCACCCTCTGTGGCACGTTACCGTATCCCGTATAGTTGTCCTGGAACGCGTTTTGTAACACCACAGCAACCTCCCCTCCTCCTGGCACTTGTCCGATTTTTCTGGCGATCCGCAGGTCCACCCGGTGCATCGGAGACTCGGGTGGAAATCCGGAGGCCACATCGGTCACTCTCACCTGACTTCTCACATAGTAAGCGGCACTGAATTCGAATTCGTGCGGCAACCCCTGCTGCAACAGCAGGCTTCCGCTGTCCGATGGTACCGATTGAGCACACAGATTCAGGTATTCGGTCTGGTAAAGATCGGCTATGGCAAGCCCGAATACTGGATGGAAATACTGGGTCGGAAAATCGCTCAAGGCGCAATTCGTCTGTTGCCGCGCGTAGTTCAGCGTGGCGCGACCTTTCTGCCAGCGATAGTCTGCGGACAGATCAAAACCGCGAACAGTTGCCCCAGCCAGATTCTTGAAGCTATGCACCGGATGGAGCGGGT
>JAVHSB010000009.1:0-1295 GCA_036171955.1 Sideroxydans sp. | reverse complement strand
TTGTTCATCATGCTGGCCGAATCGACGGAAATCTTGCGGCCCATGCTCCAGTTGGGGTGCGCGCAAGCCTGTTCGGGGGTGACGTGTTGCAATTGTTCCAGCGGCGTATTGCGGAAGGGACCGCCGGAGGCAGTCAGCAATATCTTGCTGACGCCGCCCGCTTTCATGTCGCCCGCGTAACCGCGCGGCAGCGACTGGAAGATGGCATTGTGTTCGCTATCAATGGGGAGCAGCGTGGCACCGCTGCGATGCACGGCGTCCATGAACAAGTGGCCGGCCAGCACCAGCGTTTCCTTGTTCGCCAGCAGCACCTTCTTGCCTGCTTCCGCCGCCGCCAGTGTTGGCGGCATGCCCGCAGCGCCGACGATGGCCGCCATCACCGCATCGACTTCCGGCAAAGTGGCAACACGCACCAGTGCATCGCTGCCGCACAGCACTTCGACCTCCAGCCCGGCAGACAGGATGCGCAGACGCAGACGCTCGGCAGCCGCTGCATCCAGCAACACGGCGAATCGCGGCAGGAAACGCCGGCATTGCTCGAACAGCAACTCGTCCTGCCGGTGCGCGGTCAGCGCGACGACGCGGTAACGGTCGGCGTGACGCGCGATTACATCCAGCGTGCTTTTGCCGATACTGCCGGTGGAACCGAGTATGGCCAGACGCTGCACTAGTTGATCCCTTGGAATGATAAGGCCAATGCTGCCAACGGCAAGGTCGAGGTCAGCGCGTCGATGCGGTCCAGCAGCCCGCCGTGTCCGGGCAACAGCGCGCCGCTGTCCTTGACCCCGGCCTGGCGCTTGATGGCCGACTCGAACAAGTCTCCCATCACCGCAAGCACCACCCACCACCATGCGGTGAGCATCAACGCGGGCAGCACTTGCAGACGCGAGAATTCGGGGCTGACAGTCCACACCAGGGCGACATAGACGGAGACGCCGAGGATGGCGCCCGCCACACCTTCCCATGTCTTGCCCGGACTGATATTGGGGGCCAGTTTAGTCTTGCCGTATTTGCGCCCGGCGAAATAGGCGGCGATGTCCGCCACCCACACGAGGCCCATCACGAACAGCAGCATCCACGGACTGGGAGACCATGCCCGCAGGTCCATCATGGCCAGCCCCGTCGGCACGATGACCAGCCAGCCGACCAGCATCATCAAGCCCCTGTGTTTCACTTTGATGCCGCTCATCAACCACGCCGGCACCACGATCAGCCACAGAACAGCCGACAACAAATAGGCGGCCAGATGGAAATAGTTCACGGCGCCCGCTGCCAATTGCAGATCAAACCACAGC
>JAVHSB010000008.1:546-1296 GCA_036171955.1 Sideroxydans sp. | reverse complement strand
CATCGGCTTTCTGGGCCTTCTCAATGGCATCCTTGGCCTCGGGGGGCATGTAATTTTCATCATGCTTGGCCAGCACTTCCTCGGCACGGAACACATTGCCTTCTTCCAGTTTTCCTTGCGCGACCACGCCTTTGCCTTCCTTGAACAAGTCGGGAAGGATGCCCTTGTACACGACCTGCATGCGTTGCACGGTGTCGGTTATGCTGAAGCGAACGGTCAATCCATCGCTTTCGCGCTTGACGCTACCCTCCTCGACCAGTCCGCCGATCCTGAAAGTCCTGCCTTGCGGCGCTTCCTTGTTGTAAACCTGGGTCGGGGTGAAATAGAGGCTCACGTTGTTCTTCAGCGCGAACAGCACCAAGCCGACAGCCGCTGCCACCAGCCCTACCCCGAGCAGGATCCAGGTCAATCTTTTCTGTCTTGGTGTCATTCCTCATCCCCACTTTCATTCATCAAACGCAACTGACGCACGACCAGGTTCCTTCTGTGTCTGACTGCGGCTATTTCGATCAGGAACACCAGCAGGGTCAATCCATAGGAACCCCACACGTAAAAGGCGTAGCCGTTCATGGCAAAGAATTCAGACCAACTCATCCGCGCACCTCCGTCAAGTGATCAGCGACATCAACAGTGACATGGGGGAGTTGCGATGCGGTCATTCCCGCACCCGCCGCATTCGCGCACCGTGTCATGACCGCACCTCCGTCAAGTGATCAGCGACATCAACAGTGACATGGGGGAGTTGCGATG
>JAVHSB010000008.1:0-446 GCA_036171955.1 Sideroxydans sp. | reverse complement strand
GGTCATTCCCGCACCCGCCGCATTCGCGCACCGTGTCATGACCGCACCTCCGTCAGCTCTTTCACCCATTGCGTGCCGGATTCGCGCTCCAGGATGATGCTGCGCACCCGCGACAGTGCGACGGCAATCGCATACAGCCAGCATGCGACCAGCATGATGAACATGGATTGCTGCATGGCGATGTGCATGCTGGTTCCGCTGAATTTGATGGTCGAACCCTGATGCAGGGTATTCCACCATTGCACCGAGTAATAGATGATCGGGACGTTGACCGAGCCCACGATGGCGAGCAACGCGCTGGCGCGGTCTGCGCGACGCGGATCCTCGATGGAGGCTTGCAGCGCGATGAAACCCAGATACAGAAACAGCAGGATCAGTTCCGAAGTCAGGCGCGCATCCCACACCCACCACGCACCCCACATCGGCTTGCCCCACAGGGCTCCGGT
>JAVHSB010000007.1:0-1309 GCA_036171955.1 Sideroxydans sp. | reverse complement strand
GCCGTCTATGGCCCCATCACCTACGACCTCGCTTCGCTGTTCAAGGATGCCTACATCAAATGGGAAGAACATGACGTCATTGACTGGCTGGTGCGCTACTGGGAAAAGGCGCGCATGGCCGGACTGCCGGTGCGCGCGGATTTCGGCGAGTTCTACCGCGACTACGAAATGATGGGCGTGCAGCGCCACCTCAAAGTGCTGGGCATCTTCGCGCGCCTGTACCACCGCGACGGCAAGGACGGCTACCTGAAAGACATGCCGCTGGTCATGGAGTACCTGCTCAAGGCTTGCGAACGCTACATCGATCTCAAGCCCCTGCTGAACCTCCTGCTCGAATTGAACGCACAGGCGGTGAAGTCCTGATGTTGCGCGCCATGATCCTGGCTGCCGGTCGTGGCGAGCGCATGCGCCCGCTCACCGACCGCACCCCCAAACCCCTGCAGCAGGCGGGCGGCAAAGCACTCATCGTGTGGCACATCGAGCGGCTGGTACGCTCAGGCATCCGTGAATTGGTGATCAACCACGCTCACCTCGGCGTGCAGATTGAACGGGCACTGGGTGATGGCAGCCAGTTCGGTGCGCACATTCGTTACTCGGACGAGGGCACAGCCCTGGAAACAGCGGGCGGCATCGCCTTCGCCCTGCCTCTGCTCGGTGACGAGCCGTTCGCCGTGGTCAATGGCGACATCTACTGCGACTACGACTTCTCGCATCTTCAGGCCCGCGCTGCCGCGTTCGCAAACAGCAACGACATGGCGCATCTGGTGCTGGTGGATAATCCGGTACACAATCCCAAAGGCGACTTCGGTCTGTCTGCTGGACGCGTATCGAACTCAGCACTCGGCACTCAACACTCAGCCCTGACTTTCTCCGGCATCGGTCTCTACAAACCCGTCCTGTTCGCCGACATCGTGCGCGGCAGCAAGGCTGCGCTTGCCCCTTTGCTGCGCGCGCAGATTGCGCAAGGTCGCGTCAGCGGCGAACATCATCACGGCAACTGGGTCGATGTCGGTACGCCGCAACGCCTGGACGAACTCGACAAGCAATTGCGGTGCAAGCAGAATGCCTGCCATGACTGACACTTCGATCTACGCGCAGCGGCGCAATCTCCTCCAGGAAAAGATGCGGCACGGCATCGCCGTGATTCCCACCGCAAACGAAGCACTGCGTAACGGAGACGCGCATTACGACTATCGTCACGACAGCCACTTTTATTACCTCACCGGGTTCGCCGAGCCCGAGGCTGTGCTGGTACTGATCGCGGGCGACAAGATGCAATCCATCCTGTTCTGCCGCGAAAAAAATCCCG
>JAVHSB010000006.1:0-1314 GCA_036171955.1 Sideroxydans sp. | reverse complement strand
CCATGCCATAGACTTCCCAGTCGGTGGTGGCCAGGATGCGGTTGGAAAGATGGTGACCGATGAAGCCGTTCACACCCAGAATCAGTACTTTTTTCATTGCTATTTCCTTAACGATTGAATTCAAATTTTTCCGCGCCGTACTTCGCCGCGAACTCCGCCGCGCCCATCTCGATCCCGTCCAGCTCGAAACGCACGATGTGCAGCACGCCGCTGCCGCAATCCGCCCAGGCTTTGCCATCCCTGACGAAGAAAGCCGGTTTCCCCGCGCCTTGCGCTTTGCGCACCCTTGTTTGCAGGATGCGCATGGGCTTGCCCATCAGCTGCGTCATCGCACCCGGATAGGGCGGCGCCACCGCACGCACCAGGTTGTGTATCTGTTGCGCCGACTGCGACCAATCGATGATGCCGTCCTCGGGTTTGCGCCCGCCGAAATACCCGCCCTGGCTCAAATCCTGTTTCAGGCGCGGCGCCTTGCCCGCAAGCAGCGCCGGCAGTACGGCATTCAGCGCCATCTCCGCCGCCACGGTCACTTTCAGGAACACCTCGTGCGCCGTGTCGTCGGGTAGGATCGGCACGGCCTGCTGCGCCACGATGTCGCCGTTGTCCGGCTTTTCGGTCATGTAGTGCAGCGTCGCACCCGTTACCGTTTCGCCGCGGATTATCGCCCAATTCACCGGCACCCGTCCGCGATATTTGGGCAGCAGCGAGCCGTGCATGTTCAGCGCACCGTGCCTGGGGATCTCCAGCAGCGGCGCTTTCAGCATCTCGCGGTAATAGAACGAAAAGAAAAAGTCCGGCTGCAACGCGCGTATCTGTTCCACCACTTCCGGCGCGTTCGGATTGTCCGGCGTGATGACCGGGATGTCGTGCAACTCGGCCAGTTTCTGCACACTTTCGAACCAGATGGTCTCTTTCGGGTTGTCGCGGTGAGTCACCACCAGTTTCACCTCCACACCGTGGGCCAGCAACACACTCAGGCAACGATAACCGACGTTGTGGTAGGCAAAGACGACCGCGCTACTCATTGCGCTTTTCCAGAACAGCCTCGATCAGGTAGCGCGGCCGGTGGCGCACTTGCTGGTAGATGCGGCCGATGTATTCGCCGAGCAGGCCGATGCCGAACAGCGCTATGCCGATCAGGAAGAACATCAGCGCGAACAGGGTGAACAGTCCTTCCGCCTCGGGGCCGATGATCAGGCGGCGCACCACCAGGAACAGGAAGAACAGGCCGGAGAACACCGAGATCAACATCCCCAGCATGGAGAACATCTGCAACGGCACCAGCGAAAAACTGGTCATCAGATCAAAATTGAG
>JAVHSB010000005.1:2469-6379 GCA_036171955.1 Sideroxydans sp. | reverse complement strand
CGACGGGCACCCCTCCGAACTGAACCGGAAGCTGCGCGACGGCGAACTGGACAATGGGGCGCACATCGGAATCAGACTATCGTTCTGATCGCGTTCTACGCAGTCCTCAAAAATGCAACGCCCCGGCTAGCCGGGGCGTTTTGTTTTCTGCCGACTGCACATCAGAAGCCGAACGCGCGCGCGGTTTGATAGAACAGAAAGCTGACCAGCCACGCCAGTGCCAGTGACCAGAGGATGACGAAGGCAGCAAAGCCGCTGCTGCGGGCTTCGTTGCGCAGGGTGGCGATCGCCGACAGGCAGGGCGTGTAGATCAGGGTGAACAGCATGAAGCTGTAGGCCTGCACCCAGTCCAGTTGCAGCGCCAGCGCGTTGCCGAGCGCATCACCGACCTGACCGTAGATCACGGCGAGCGAGCCGATCACGATTTCCTTGGCGACGAAGCCGAAGATGAGCGCGATGGTGAGTTGCTCGTTGATGCCGATGGGGGCGAAGAGGGGGTGCAGCACACTGCCGATCATGCCCGCGAGCGTGTCGCTGCCGCCGGCCGCAGCGGAAGGCGGGAGGTTGGTGAGCAGCCAGACCAGCACCACGCCGGCGACGATGAATTTGGTGGCACGGCGCAGGAAGTGACTGACTTCCTGCCAGCCGCGCAGCAGCATCTGGCGCAGGGTGGGGAAGCGGTAGGGTGGCAGTTCGAGCACGAAAGGTTCGGAGTTTCGGTATTTTCCCTTGAACAGCAGCGCGGTGAGGATGGCGGCGGCAAAGCTGAACAGGTACAGGCTGAACAGCACCAGAGGGGCTGCCTGCGGCGAGAACAGCGCGGCGGTGATGAACACGAACACCTGCAGCCGCGCTGAACAGAGCGAGAACGGAATGATCAGCATGGTGAGCAGGCGCAGGCTGTGCGAGCGCATCACGCGCGTGCCCATCAGCGCCGGGACATTGCAGCCGAAGCCCATCAGCAGCATGACGAAGCCGCGCCCGTCCAGCCCCATCTTCGCCATCAGCGCATCCATCAGGAAGGCGGCGCGCGACAGATAACCGCTGTCCTCCACCATCGCCATGAACAGGAAGAACAGGATGATGAGCGGCACGAACGCCGCAACCGTGGCCACGCCGTTATAGATGCCGTCCAGCAGCAGCCCCTGCATGATCGCCGGCAACCAGGCGAGCGCGGGTTCGAGCGCGGCGCTGCGCAGCCAACCGAGCGCGGCAGCCACACCTCCCTGCAAAGGCTGGCCGAGGAGAAAGATCCCCTGGAACAGCAGATACATGATGCCAAAAAAGATCGGCAGCCCGAGCCACGGGTGCAGCATCACGCGGTCGAGTTTGTCGCTCAGGTGCTCCGGCATCTGCGCCGGGATCTGTACCGCATGCTGCAGGATGCGCGCCATCTCCGACTCGACATGCTCGTCCTGTTCCAGCTGGCTGCGCAGCTCTTCGGCCATGCCGGGCGTGGGGTAGCGCAATGCCTTGCCGATCGCCTGCAATGCCTCCGCATATCCGTTGCCATATTTTGCGCTGAGCAGGAAGACCGGCATGTCCAGCAACTCGGCCATCTTCCTGCTGTCGATGGTGATGCCGTATTTTCCGGCTTCGTCTGCCATGTTGAGCAGCACCACCACGTTCAGGTTGAGGCGCTTCAGTTGCAGCAGCAGGCTCATCTGGCGCTCGATCTGGGTGGCGTTGAGGATGACCAGCGCCAGATCGGGCACGTTGTCGTGCAGGAAATGGCGCACGACCTGCTCGTCATCGGAAAAGCCGTGCAGGTCATAGATGCCGGGCAGGTCGATGATTTCAACCATGTCGCCGCCAAGCAGGATCTTGCCCGACAGCAGTTCGACCGTGATGCCCGGCCAGTTGCCAACGCGCGCGGCGCCGCCGGTCATGCGGTTGAACAGGGTGGACTTGCCGGTGTTTGGCATGCCGAGGAGGGCGATGCGTTTCATACTTTGCAGACCGTGATTTTGGCCGCTTCGCTGCGGCGCAGGATGATGTCGGTGGTGCCGATGCGCACCTGCAGCGGACCGGAGAACACGGCCTGGCGGATCAGCTCGATCCTTTTGCCGCTGCGCAGACCGAGTGCCTGCAAACGCTGGTGCAGCGGCTCTTCGGCGTGGATGGCGACGATGGTGGCGCGGTCGCCGGGGTGGAGATGAGCCAGGGTGGATGAGGACATGATCGTAAGTGCGTGGGCTGTCCCGCATTATTCCACAGCGGCCTCGCCCCTGTCGCGTATGTCGGTGCGATTAAGGTAGAATGCGCGCTCTTTTCAAGGAAGCAGACATGATTACGGGAAGTATCGTAGCAATCGTCACCCCGATGCATGAGGACGGCAGCCTCGACCTGGACGCGTTCCGCGCATTGATCGATTTCCATATCGAGGCGGGCACGGACGCCATCGTGGTGGTTGGCACCACCGGCGAATCCCCCACGGTCGATGTGGCCGAACATGAATTGCTGATCGCCGAAGCGGTCAAGCATGCGGCTGGCCGCTTGCCGATCATCGCCGGCACCGGCGCGAATTCGACCAAGGAGGCGATTGAGCTGGCGACCTTCTCGCAAAAGGCGGGGGCCGCCGCGTCGCTGACCGTGGTTCCTTACTACAACAAGCCGACCCAGGAAGGCTTGTATCAGCATTTCAAGGCGATCGCCGAAGCGGTGGATATGCCGCATATTTTGTACAACGTGCCGGGCCGCACCGGTTGCGACCTGCTCAACGATACGGTGCTGCGTCTGGCGCAGATACCCAATATCGTTGGCATCAAGGATGCGACCGGCGGCATTGAGCGCGGCAGCGATCTGTTGCAGCGCGCGCCGAAGGATTTCGCCGTCTACAGCGGCGACGATGCGAGCACCCTGGCGCTGATATTGCTGGGCGCGCACGGCACCATCTCGGTCACCGCCAACGTTGCGCCCAAATTGATGCACGAGATGTGCGCTGCCGCGCTGCAGGGTGATGTGGCCAGGGCGCGCGAGATCAATTTCCGCCTGCTCGGTCTGCATCGCAAGTTGTTCGTCGAGGCCAACCCGATCCCGGTCAAGTGGGCGGTGGCACGCATGGGCAGGATGAAGAACGTGCTGCGTTTGCCCCTGACCCCGCTCTCGCCGGCTGCACAGCCACAGGTGGAAGCGGCGATGCGTCAGGCCGGAGTCATTTAATGGGAGTCGTCATGCAGTTCAGGAATATCGTGGTTGGGGCAGCAATCATCGCGTCGTTTGCGGGGTGCAGTATGTTCGGGAGCAAGCAGGTCGATTACACGGCGGGTGCGACCGCCGTCCAGCCGCTCGAAGTCCCGCCCGATCTGGTCGCGCCGGTCGTGTCGAGTCAAGCCGCACCCGCGGCGGATGGCACCCAGGTCGCAAATTATTCCGATTTTGCGCGCGTGCCAAAACCGGCCGAGGTTCCCTGCAGCGCACCCGCAGCGGCGACCGCGAGTCCGGCCGCACGGCTGATGCAGGTCGGTGCGACCCGATTCATCCTGCTGTCCGAGCCGTTCGACCGCGCCTGGCGCAGCACCGGGCAGGCGCTGGAGCGGGCAGGCATCAAGCCGTTCGATCTGGACCGCAGCAAAGGCCTGTTTTTCCTGAAGCTCGCCAACAAGGACAAGACGTCGGAAGAGGCGCAACTGCATCTCGTCGAGACCGCCGGTGTGACTGTGCTCACCGTCGAAGGCGCGGCGCTGCCGGAGTCATTGAAGCGACTGCTGGATACCCTGCAACAGCACATGGTGCAGTAAACCGTGCGTTTTGCCTTGCTCGGCAGCGGCAGCGAGGGCAACGCACTGGTGGTTCAATCCGGCGTTACCGCGCTGCTGCTGGATTGCGGCTTCTCACTGAACGAAACGCTGCGACGCTTGCAGCGCCTGCAACTCGAAGCCGCCACACTTTGCGGCATCCTCGTCACCCA
>JAVHSB010000005.1:0-2369 GCA_036171955.1 Sideroxydans sp. | reverse complement strand
TGGATTGCCGCGCAGAAGAGATCGGGGTGGCGAGCCAGGCGGAAGGAATCGGCTGGCGCGAAATTATTTGAGGAACAAACAAAAAGCCGGCTTGCGCCGGCTTTTTGCGTTGATGCAGTTGGCTTACTTCGTTGCCGGTGCAGCAGCCGCCGGTTCAGTTGCCGGTACAGCGGAAGCGGCAGCTTCGGTTGCGGGTGCAACGACGGCAGGAGCAGCAACCGGAGCTGCGGTTTCTTCAGCCTTCTTGCCACAGGCAGACAGGGACAGGGCCAACAGGGCAGCGATCAGAGCAGTGTATTTCATTTTATTTCCATTCTCGATAGTAATTTTAATAAAGAAGGTTGAGGTTTAATGCCTTTTCTGCAACCTTCCCAAAGAAAAGGCGCGACAGTCTATCAGGTGTATTGAAAAAAGCTAGTGCAGCGCAAAACCGCGTGAAACGGGGGGATTCAAAGCCCGAGGCGGGTAGGCGAGGCGCCGGCATGGGAGGATTGCCACATCTCGTCGAACAGGGCGTGCAATTCGCGCGCGCCCTGCGGGTCGTTCAGCGCCAGCAAGCCGCGCGTATCGTCGAAATGATAGCGGCGCACATAGTGCGCATCGTCGGCCACGGCGAAAGGCTCGCTCGCGTTGCGCAGGTGCGGCGGTGTCTGGAAGATGGCCATGCTGTGGCTGAATTCGCGCAGCAACATCATCATGCGCGGACAGTAGCGCACCAGATATTGCGGGTCGTGCGCCAGCATGTGCAACCGGCTGTTGCTGCTGGTCAGCAGGAAATGGCGCAGGGTGTCGTAACGCGACTCGCTATTGAAACCGATGTCGGAGAAATCCTTTTCGAAGATGAGCAGGGTGTGCTGCGCTGCCGCGCAGACCCGGTCGAGCGCGGCAACATAATCGGCGATCCCGTCGAAAGTGGTGTGCTGCAATGTGCTGTTGTCCATCGTCAACTCCTGTCCATCGCGCGCAAATTCAATGGCCGGTTGGGGTCAGGCGGCACCTTGGCCGTTTCCGCCCGGCGTCAGATATCCGGCCTTGTACCATTCGTGCAAAAGGTCGAGAGCCTGTTGCGGCATTTCCGTGTCCGGTGGCAGGGCGCGTGTATCCGCCAGTTGGCGCAGGATGCGGTAGCCGCCCTTGCGTAGCGGGAAAGATTCGCCATTGATGAACACGGTGTGGCCGTGGCATTGCATCAGGGTCTTCAGGTCGAGCACGACCCCGCGTTTCTGCACGGCAAGCGCGAAGCGCGCGGGGGACAGCGGGCGGGCGGGCGCTTCGAAAAAGATATGCGGCTTGGGTTCGGACAGATAGCAGCCGAGGAAATTGGCGACATCTTCGTCATCCCAGCGCACCTTGCGAATTTGGGCAGCCACCTGTTTCAGCATCGGCTTGCCGATCTCGGACGGATGTTTTTGCAGCTTCAGGTCCGGGTCGGCGTAAGTGCCCGGGATTTCGATGCGATCCTGCAAATAGACGAGAAATTGTTCGGCCAGCTCCTGGTACCAGGGGGTGCGAAAACCGATGGAATAAGTCATGCAGTCGTCTTCGGCGATGCCGTTGTGTGCGCATTGCGGCGGCAGGTAGAGCATGTCGCCCGGCGCGAGCACCCACTCCTGTTCAACCCTGAAATCCTTGAGGACACGCAGCGGCGCGCCCTCGACCAGAGTCTGGTCCTGCTGGGTGGATATCTGCCAGCGGCGATGGCCATAGCCCTGCAACAGGAACACGTCGTAAATGTCGAAGTGCGGGCCGACCCCGCCGCCTGCGGGGGCGTAGCTCACCATCAGATCGTCCAGTCGCGCATGCGGAATGAAATTGAAGCGCTGCAACAACTCTGCCGCTTGCGGCAGGAAATGATTGACTCCCTGCACCAGTACCGACCATTTTCCCTGCCTCGACAAGCCGCGGAAATCCGCAGCCGCAAAGGGCGAACAGCGCAAGCCGAATTGGCCGTGGCGCTGGGTGACGATGCGCGCCTGCGCATCTTCATTGCAGGCCAGAGCGATCAATTGCTGCGGGTCGAGCAAGCCTGCAAAACCTGGAACGGCCTGCCGGATCAGCAGAGGTTTCTTCTGCCAGTAATCGCGCAGGAATTGTTGATGGGTGAGTCCGCCAAGCAGTGTGTTTTTCATGTGCCGGATTATATCCCCGCGACGAATAATGGAAAGAAAATTCAGGCGTGCGCGCGGCGGGAAATTCGATAGAATGCGGCCTCGAGGAGGAGTTATGTCATTACAGGTTGTATCGCTCCAGGCGGGAATGGACGCGCCGCATTTTGAATTGCCCGATGCCGACATGCATCTTTTCAGGCTGGCGAACCAGCAGGGCAGGCAGAATGTTGTGCTGTACTTTTACCCCAGGGACGACACGCC
>JAVHSB010000004.1:0-6384 GCA_036171955.1 Sideroxydans sp. | reverse complement strand
GCACGATCTCGCGGCTGGTGGTGCCGCGCACGATGGAGTCGTCCACCAGCAGCACGTTCTTGCCCATGAACTCGATGCCGATGGCGTTCAGTTTCTGCCGCACCGACTTCTTGCGCATGGTCTGTCCGGGCATGATGAAAGTACGGCCGATGTAGCGGTTCTTGACGAATCCTTCGCGGAACGGGATGCCGAGATGGTTGGCCAGTTGCAGGGCGCTCGGGCGGCTCGAATCGGGGATCGGGATCACCACGTCGATGTCGTGGTCCGGCCATTCGCGGCGGATCTTTTCCGCCAGATATTCGCCCATGAACAAGCGGGTTGCATACACCGAGACACCATCCATCACCGAGTCCGGCCGGGCGAAATAGACATATTCGAAAATGCAGGGATTGAGCCGCGGATGCTCCGCGCATTGCTGGCTGTGGAAGTTCGCATCAAGGTCGATGAAGACCGCTTCCCCCGGCGCGATGTCGCGCAGGAACTTGAAGCCCAGTGTGTCCAGCGCCACCGACTCGGAGGCGACCAGATACTCGACGCCGTCCCGCGTCTGGTTGCTTCCCACCACCAGCGGGCGGATGCCATGCGGGTCGCGGAAGGCGAGCAGCCCGTACCCGGCGATCATAGCCACCACGGCGTATGCACCTTGACAACGGCGATGCACACCGGACACGGCGGCAAAAATCTTCTGCGGATCGAGCTTGTAGCCGGAGGTCTTTTCCTGCAACTCGTGCGCAAGCACATTCAGCAGAACCTCTGAATCCGAGCCGGTATTAATGTGGCGCAAATCCTGCTGGTACATGGCGCGTCGCAACTCATCCGTATTGGTGAGATTGCCGTTGTGTCCGAGCACGATGCCGAACGGCGAGTTGACATAGAACGGCTGCGCTTCGTTGTGATCGATCGCCGAACCGGCGGTCGGATAGCGCACATGGGCGATCCCGGCATTGCCCTTGAGCGCGCGCATGTTACGGGTGCGGAACACGTCACGCACCAGCCCGTTGCCCTTGTGCAGATTGAAGGTGCGCCCTTCCAGCGTGGCAATGCCGGCGGCATCCTGCCCGCGATGCTGCAAAACCTGCAAACCGTCATACAGCAACTGGTTCACCGGCGTATTCGCCACCACCCCTAGAATCCCGCACATGATCGATCCCGTGTATTCGTGAAGTTGATCGGATTATTTCGGCGCCGCGTTTTCCGGCACATTATTCTCGGCATACGCCGCTGCCTGCTGCAACGGTTTGCTCAGCCATGCATTCTTCCACCAGCTTTGCTGCGGCATGTGGGTCATGCCCGCGAGCCACACCAGCGCGATCACCACCAGAACGCCACGCACAACGCCGAACATCGCACCGAACTTGCCATCCAACCCCGTCAGTCCGGCGAACTTGGCCAACCTAGAAAGGAACCACGCAAACACGGCACCCACGATCAACACTGCGATGAACACCGCGGCAAATGCCGTTGCCACGCGCAGATTTTGCGCGCCAATAGCCTGAGGGATATACGGCACCATCCCGCCGGAAAAGGTGCGCGCCACGATGTAGGCGGCGACCCAGCCGATCAGCGAGAACAGCTCGTACATGAACCCGCGCCACCAGCCAAGCAAGGCCGACAGGACGATGATCACCACAACCGCAATATCAAAAAACGACATGGTCATTTATTCCACATTGATGACATCGGGATGCAGGCCGATCGCCTCCAACCTGGCGCGCACTTTGTCCGCCGCTTCTTTGCTCGGATAGCCCCCGACACGGACGCGCATCATTTTGCCGGCCTGTTCGGTGTGCACCGGATAGCCCCGCTGTTTCAGGTTGGCGGCCATCTGTCTGGCCGCATCCGGTTTCGAATACGCGCCGACCTGGATCATCCAGCCGGCAGGTTTGCTGGCCGGCTTGGCCGGTGCTGCGACCAGCGGTTTAGCGACCGGCTTCGCGATCGACTTTTCCACCGGATTAGCCGCAGCTTTCGCTGGTGCTGCCGATTCAGTCGCTGGTGCTGCCGATTCAGTCGCTGGCGGCGCATATTCGGAATTGGCAGGCGCCGGTTCGACCGCATTCGCTGCAGTCTGCTGCGCCACGGTGTCCGCAGCCGGCGGCAATCCTGCCGCAGGGTCATTTTCCGGGATGCGCAGCTCAATCTCGCGCGTATCGGGAGCCGCCGGATCAGGATCGAAGATCATGGGCAGGAAAATCACCACGGCAAGCATCAATGCAACCGCTCCGATCAGGCGCCGCCTGGCCTGGCGTTGCAAGGTGAATTCGTCTTCCGTCCTGATTTGTTTTGCCATGGTAAAGAGTCGGGGAATTCAGGCGCTGCGCACACCGCGCACACGCATCACTTCCGCCACCGTATAGAATGATCCGAGGGCGGCGATTCTATCATTTTCGCCCGCCCGGATGCTGGCCTGATGCAATGCATCCGCAATCGAGGAACAGGCTCCAATCTCGCCGCGCACGCCATGACTGGCCAGCACATCCGCCAACTCGGCAACGGTCGCACCGCGCGGCGCATCGATGCCAGCCACCAGCCAGACATCGATCTGCGCATCGAGTGCCGCCACCACGCCCGCCATATCCTTGTCCTTGAGCATGGCGAACACGGCAAAAGTCCTGGCCGGGGGCAGATTGGCCAGGTTCTGCGCCAGGGAATGCGCCGCGTGGGGATTGTGCGCCACGTCGAGGATGAGTTGAGGACGACCGGGCACGAACTGGAATCGCCCTGGCAATTCGACCTCGGTCAGCCCCCGGCGCACCGCCTCCATGCTCACCGGCAATCTTTCTTTGAGCGCATCCAGCGCAGCCAGCACCGCGCTGGCATTGTTCAACTGGAACGCGCCCCGCAACGCCGGCAGCGGCAAGGCATGCCGTTCGCCGGCTCGCCCCAGGAAGTCCCATTGCCCCTGATGCGGCGTAAAACCGAACTCGCTGCCGATACACCACAACGGCGCCCCGAGCGCTTCTGCATGTTGGCGCAACGACTGCGGCACATCATTGTCCGCACAGATCGCCACCCTGCCCTTGCGAAAAATCCCCGCCTTCTCGAACGCGATCTGCTCGCGCGTGTCGCCCAGATAATCGACATGATCGATATCCACGCTGGTCACCACCGCGACATCGGCATCGAACACGTTCACCGCATCCAGCCTGCCGCCCAAACCGACCTCAAGGATGGCGACATCGACCTTGTGCGCGATGAAGCACTGCACCGCCGCCAGTGTGCCAAACTCGAAATAGGTTAGCGGAATATCGCCGCGCACCTGCTCGATCTGCTCGAATGACGCGCACAACTCTGCATCGCTCGCCTGTCGCTTGGCGATGCGTACGCGCTCGTTGTAGCGCAGCAGGTGCGGCGAGGTATAGCAGCCGACCTTGTAGCCGGCGGCGTGCAGCATCGCTTCCAGCATAGCGCACACCGAGCCTTTGCCGTTGGTGCCGCCAACGATGATGATGGAAAAATCGGGATTAAGATTCAGTCCCTGCTTGACTTGTGCCACGCGCTCCAGGCCGAGCGCGATGGTTTTGGGATGCAGTGACTCCAGATGGGTGAGCCAATCGTGAAGAGTTTTTGGCATTGTGTTTTGCAGGATGCAATGCTCTTTGATAATTGCGACCTACGCTTGCTACAACTGCACCCCGAACTTGCGCAGCACCGGCAGCATGGCCAGATAACAGCCTGCGGTCGCGGCAACTGAAACTGCGAGGCTCAACCAGAAGCCCACCCCCTGCCGGATCAGCAATGGCAGCAACAGAAACAAGACCAGCGATGGCATTACCAGCCAGAAAATCTGCCCGGAAAGTTCGGCAATGCGGCCGGATTCCGCACCCTCTACATGCATCCACATGAAGGCCAGCAACGAGGTAAGCGGCAGGGCGGCAAGGAGTGCCGCAAAACTGCTGCTACGCTTGGCGATCTCCGTTATCGCCACGATGATGAGTGCGGAGATGACGAGCTTGAGCGCGTAATAGAGCATCAGGTCAAGCGGCTTCGATCTCTGCCACCGCCGCCTGCCTGGTCAGCAGCGTGATCAGCGTCGCCAGTTGCTTACGCATCTCGCGCCGGTCCACGATCATGTCGATGGCACCATGCTCCAGCAAAAACTCGGCACGCTGGAAGCCTTCCGGCAAGGTCTCGCGCACGGTCTGCTGGATCACGCGCGCGCCGGCAAAGCCGATCAGTGCACCCGGTTCGGCAATGACCACGTCGCCGAGGAAGGCGAAGCTGGCCGAGACACCGCCCATGGTCGGATCGGTCAACACCGAGATGAAGGGCAGCTTCGCTTCGCTCAACTGAGTCAGTGCGGCGCTGGTCTTGGCCATCTGCATCAGCGACAGCAGGCCTTCCTGCATGCGCGCACCGCCGCTGGCGGAGAAACAGATGAAGGGGCATTGCTGCTCCAGCGCGACCTGCACGCCGCGCACGAATCGTTCGCCCACGACCGAGCCCATGGAGCCGCCCATGAACGCAAATTCAAAGGCGGCGGCAACCACCGGCAACGCGTGGATGCTGCCCTGCATCACGATCAGAGCATCGTCTTCGCCGGTGCTCTTCTTGGAGGCTGTCAGCCGCTCGGTGTATTTCTTCTGGTCTTTGAACTTGAGCGTATCCACCGGCAACACTTCGGAACCGATCTCGAAGCGACCTTCGCTATCAAGCAGCCAGTCCAGGCGTGTGCGGGCCGCGATGCGGTGATGATGGTTGCACTTGGGGCAGACGCTGAGGTTCTTTTCCAAATCGGCGTGATACAGCACGGCCTGACAATCCGGGCATTTGAACCAGAGTCCTTCCGGCACGTTGCGCTTGTCTTCGCCTTCGCGGCGTTTGATCTTCGGCGGCAATAATTTCTGGAACCAGCCCATGTTGTTCTCCTCTAGTTATCGATTGCCTGACGCAATTCTGCTACCAGCCGCCCGACGTTGGCGACCACTTCCTGCTCGTTCGATTGTTCGATCTCCTGCACGATGCGGCTGCCCACCACCACGCCATCGCAAAGCCGGGCGACCGCGCGGGCGGTGGCGCCGTCGCGGATGCCGAAGCCGACGCCGATGGGCAGCTTGATGTGCCGGCGCAGCTGCGGCAGTTTCTGCTCGATGGCGGCAAGATCGAGATTGCCGGCACCGGTCACGCCCTTGAGCGAAACATAATAGACATAGCCGCGTGCCAGTTTCGCCACTTGCGCCACTCGTTCATCGCGCGTAGTCGGCGCCAGCAGAAAGATCGGGTCGATGCCGTGCGCTTCCAGATGCGCGAATGCCTCATGGCTTTCCTCCGGCGGAAAATCCACGGTCAGCGCGCCATCCACGCCAGCTTCGGCACAGCGCCGGGCAAAGTTCTCCCAGCCCATCGCCTCAATCGGGTTGCCGTACCCCATCAGCACGAGCGGTGTGCGCATATCCGTGCGCCGGAACTCGGCCACCATGTCGAGCACGTTGTGCAGCCCGACATGGTGCTTGAGGGCGCGCTCGGAAGCGCGCTGGATGGTCGGTCCGTCCGCCATCGGGTCGGAGAACGGCACGCCGAGCTCGATCACGTCCGCCCCGGCCGCCACCAGCGCATGCAACAGCGGCACTGTGAGCTGCGGATTCGGGTCGCCCGCCGTGATGAACGGGATCAGCGCCTTGCGCTGGCGCTGCTTGAGTTGCTCGAAAATGGTCTGGATGCGGCTCATAGCGTGATCCCCTGCAGCTTGGCGATGGTATTGATGTCCTTGTCGCCGCGTCCCGAGAGATTCACCAGCAAGGCCTTGTCCTTGTCCATGCCCGGCGCGATCTTCATCGCATGCGCCAAGGCGTGACTCGATTCGAGCGCCGGGATGATGCCCTCGAAGCGGCACAGCGCATTGAAGGCGGCGAGGGCCTCGTCGTCGTTGATGGCGACGTATTCGGCGCGACCGCTGTCCTTCAGCCAGCAGTGCTCCGGCCCCACACCGGGATAATCCAGTCCGGCGGAGATGGAATGCGTTTCGATGATCTGGCCGTCGGCGTCCTGCATCAAATAGGTCTTGTTGCCGTGCAGCACGCCGACCGGCGCGTTGACCGTGAGCGGCGCGGCGTGACGGCCGGTCTCGATGCCGTAACCGCCGGCCTCCACTCCGATCAGCCTCACCTGTGGCACATCGATGTAATGGTAGAACGCACCCATCGCGTTGGAGCCGCCGCCGACGCAGGCGATCACCGCATCCGGCATGCGCCCGATCATCTCCGGCATCTGCACGATCGATTCGCGGCTGACCACGGCATTGAAATCGCGCACCATCGCCGGATACGGGTGCGGCCCGGCGACCGTGCCGATGATGTAGAACGTATTTTCGATATTGGTCACCCAGTCCCGCATCGCCTCGTTCAGCGCATCCTTGAGCGTCTTCGAACCGCTGTGCACCGGCAC
>JAVHSB010000003.1:0-1327 GCA_036171955.1 Sideroxydans sp. | reverse complement strand
CTTTCAGATTCAGATTTGCATAACGATTCGATTGATCCATTGTTTTCTCCTCTTCTAGTTGAATTGAGCTACTACGTTACAAACTTTACGGCTTGTGGACTATAAATAATAGTCAAATGTTTTTATTAGAATCATAAGAATCATTTATGATTTACAATTCGCTCATGCTTCCTTTGAGCTTGCGCCAACTACAGGTCTTCGAGAGTGTCGCGCGTCATCTGAATCATTCGCGTGCCGCAGCAGAATTGTTTCTATCGCAACCGGCTGTTTCCATGCAAATCAAACAGGCTGAACAGACTATAGGAATGCCATTGTTCGAGCAAGTTGGCAAGAAGCTTTTTTTGACCGAAGCGGGTCGCGAAGTGCTGCATTACGCCCGTTCCATCCTCCAGTTGCTGGATGAAATGGAAGGCGTGCTCGATGCCATGAAGGGTCTGGAACACGGGCGATTAAACATCACGGTTGTCAGCACGGCCAATTACTTCATGCCCAGGCTGCTGGCTGAATTCATCCGTTTACATCCCAAGATCCAGGTCATGCTCTCCGTTGCCAATCGCGACGCAGTGATCCGCCAGCTTGCAGACAATGTTGCCGACCTTGCCATCATGGGACAACCGCCGCAGGGAACGGACATGCTGGCCGTTCCTTTTCTGGCCAACCCGCTGGTAGCGATTGCCGCCCCCCAGCATCCGCTCGTGCGGACGAAGAAAATTGACCCGCAGCAACTTGCCAATCAGACTTTTTTGTTGCGGGAGAAGGGCTCCGGCACCCGCGCTGTGGTCGAGCGCTATTTCGAAAGTCACGCGCTGCCCCTGCCGGCGCACATGGAAATGGACACCAACGAGGCCATCAAACAGTCGGTGCAGGCCGGCATGGGGATAGGCATCATCTCGCAACATGCCATCGAGCTTGAGCTTGAAACCCGCCGCTTGGTGATGCTCGATGTGGCAGGCTTCCCGATAGTGCGCCATTGGCAGATCGTGCAACGCCGCGACAAACGCCCGTCGCTGGCAGCAGCGGAATTCCAACGTTTTTTGCTCGATCAATCCAGACTCAGCCCAACTTCACATTCACCCTGCAAGCATCCCGTGCCGCAATGAAAAAGCGACCCGAAGGTCGCCTTTTCATTGCTCAAGCCAAAGTGCTTACTTGATGATTGCGTTCAATTCGCCTTTGGCGTAACGGTTGGCCATTTTTTCCAGCGAGATCGGTTTGATCTTGTCGGCCATGCCGGCAGAACCGAAGGCTTCGTAGCGCGATTTGCACACTGCCCGCATCGCCTTGGTGGTTTCCGCCAGGAACTTGCGCGGATCGAAATCCTTGGGGT
>JAVHSB010000002.1:0-6562 GCA_036171955.1 Sideroxydans sp. | reverse complement strand
TATCCGTCCTCACCAAAGCGATAGCGTTTTGACTTCGGCATCTGTTCTGCGCGGGCAATCATATCCTCGTATTTCCAACCCTGCGCGGCGAAGTCGTTGCGTGCATCCCAGGGTGTGCGGTTGCCCTTGATGCGATTGGCTTGCCGCATTGCTACTGTCTTGTTGTTGAGACTGTCATCCAGCGTTTGTGAGAAGGGCAGGATGTGCTCGAGCTCAACTTCGTCGGAGAGCAGCATCGTCATGCTGATTTGTACGCCCGAATACGGGCAACGACGGTCTGCTACGTTGTCGCTCAACTCTTCCCACAAGATCATCTTCTCAATGTCGTCACGCGAGACACGTTCCTTGCTGATTTTGAGTGTATTGGCGATGTCGGTTCGCATATGGGCATTGCGTTTCTGATTGTCGGCCTGTCGTTGTGTTTCTTCCTTGCGTTGTTCTCTGCTCTGTTTAAGGTCACGCGCCAACTCAACGATTGTTTCTCTAGGATGGCCGTAACGTTTGATGAGGGCATTCACGACAAGGCGCACTTGGTTCAGCCCGATATGCACGGTGGGGTTGGCGATCTTGCCGTAGCGTTTTTCGGGTACATCTTCTGGCTTGCCGCTACCGAAACCAACATGCCTCTGCAAGGCTTCCCCGTAATAAGGCAGTTCGTTGAAGAGGTGAAGCGTTTTGATTTCCCCTGTTTCGGTATTGATGCGTTCTACGGGGAAGGTGCGCCCAATGATTTCTTGGTTGTCGTTCAATTGGCTGTGGTGGAAGCCAGCCGCCAGTGCCGCTTTGTCGTAAGTCACCACGTCACGTCTTAACTCCGGCAGGATGCGCGCCAAAGCCTTTTCGCACAGGCTGCCATAGCCTTCTGGCAGGCCAACATTGGCAATGGCTTCTGCGCGTTGTTCATCAACGCCAGTCTCATCTTGCAGCCAACGGATCAGCTTGGCTTCGTTCTCTTCTTTCACCAATTGCAACACGATGGCATCTTGTTTGGTCTCGTCGAACTTGAACCATGCAGCACCGAATAGGTCGGCCTTGCTCAAGATTGCGCTGGTGGTGTTGCCTTTGAGTTCCTCACGTTTTGGATCTTCAAAATTGAATTGAACCGCGCCGCCAATTCCAAGCAATTTCTTGATTTGGGTAAAGGTGCGCTTGATGTTTTCTTCGAGCGCTTTGATGAGCAGGTCTCGTTGTTGCAATGTCAGCATCTCTTCTTTCAGCTCTTCGCGCAGGATGCGAAGATTGTTCACTTCCTGATACATGCGAAAACGTTGTGTGCTGGGCAGTGCCAGCGGAGCACGTTCTTCTTCTGGCATGAAAGTGCAACGACCCGCTTTAACTGGCTTGAGTGGGCGCTGGTGAAGTAATACGTCCTTCAAGTCAGCGCGTGCTTTTTCATTGAAGAGGCTGGGATTAAGTTCGCTCTGCTTTTTCCACAGCTCATCAAACTCGTGTTCAATCATGCTGCGGTCTATGTAGAGGTCGTAATACTTATTGATCTTGGATTTGCCGTCGTCCTTGACTATCTTGTCCTGATGATAGCGGGCACGGACGGTTTGGCCCGCTACGTCGCGTTTATTTAGCCATTCGCCTACGGTTCGACAGTTCTCGACATCCAGTGCTTCGTGTAGTTTCTTGATGGCGGTTTTCAACGCGCCACTATCGTTATCTTTCTTGTCAGTCTTTCGGTTGCTCTTGAAGCCGCGCCGCTGGTTGATGTGAAACAGTGCGCGTGCAAATTCTGCTGGAGCGAGTGCCTCATCTAGCCCTTTGGCGCGCAGTGTGTAGGGATTCAGTGTTTCCAGTGCTTTACGCTGGCTCTCATCGGCGGGAAAGAAACCATATTCTATGAGCGTCCGTGTCATGCGACCCTTGCGCTTTAACAGACGATCGCGGCGGCGGCGCATGGAACGCGCTTCGCGCCGAGTTACAGCTAACGACGAGCCATCCTTAGGGTTGCGTCCATCAGAGAAAATGCGGACACCTGCCTTGATGATGGCGCAGGGCTGATTATTCTTGTCGAGGCGAAGCATCGCCCATCCCAGCGAAGTTGAGCCTAGGTCTAACGCAAGCCGATAGCGCATTTTCTGGAACATGATGATCTTCCTTTGAATTGACTTTGCTGTTTCTTGTTGACTGGATTCTTGTCGCCAATTACGATGCATCCCACCAGTAGATTGGGATTTGTGCTCTGAACGCTAACAAGCTGAAAGATGCACCAAATGAAGGGGCCGCTATATGCGGCCCCTTTTTATTTGTGCAGTTACTGTGAATCGCGTCCTTCAATTCGTTTTCGACGTGATGGCAGTGCCAAGTGAGCAAGGTCGCGGGTGTCAACAGACTCGAACGGGGCACATCACGTGTTGCACGGGGTCGGTTGGTTGATGCCTGTGCGGGAGCGCTCATGGCGTTTTCTTTGGTTTCTTTGGCTGATCGGATTCTTCGATGCCGAAATCGAGCCAGTCATTTCCAAACAACTCGGCCGGATGCTGTGTGCGGTCTGACCCGTTGCCGCAGTTCATGCTGTCAACTGGGCAGTATTTATCGCAACCCCAGCAAATCCGCTCCGGGTGCGCGGGGTGTGTTGGAAACTTTTTTGCCATCTCACTCTTTTTAAACTCAATAATGGTCGCGTGGCTGTTTGACGCCGCAAGGACTCGATTTCGAAGTTCAAGCGCTGGTGGTTGCTAGGGGTAACGCAGTTTCTGCGCGGAGAATACCGCAAGGGGCGTTCGGATGCCATGCATCGCAGTTCAAGGATAGATGCAGGTTTTTGCACCCTTGGGTGTCGGGCGATTTCAAGTTCGGCTATCGCCCGATAAATCGGGCTCCCGCAGGGGAGCCTGCACCGCAATCTGGTGCTGCTTTGTAATGCAGAATGGTTGTGGTTTTGGCTACCGCTACGCGGAGCCTGCACCGCAACCTGGCTTTGCTGTTTTACAACAGAAGGATTGTGGTTTCGGCCGCTGCTACGCAGCTTAACATTCACTGCGCTCATGTTAGCCTGCACCGCAACCTGGTGCTGCTTTGTCAAAGCAACACCAGGTTGTCCCGATGGATGAGTTCCGGTTCGTCGATGTAGCCGAGGATGCGCTCGATCTCGCTGCTCGGTTTCTTGGCAATGCGGCGGGCTTCATCCGCGCTGTAGTTCACCAATCCGCGCGCAATGTCATTGCCGTCGCCATCGAGGAGGGCGACCACGGCGCCGCGCTGAAAGTTTCCGCCGACTCCGGTGACGCCGATGGGGAGCAGGCTTTTGCCTTCGTTGCGCAGGGCGCGGATTGCGCCGTCGTCGAGGGTGAGCTTGCCGCTGACCTGGAGGTGGTCGGCCAGCCATTGTTTGCGCGCATCGAGCGCGAGGGCGTCCGCATTGAGCAGGGTGCCGATGGATTCGCCCTGCAACAAACGCTGCAGTACGTCGGTTTCATGCCCGGAGGCGATCACGGTGTGCGCGCCGCTGCGGGCCGCGCGTTTGGCGGCGAGCACTTTGGTGATCATGCCGCCGCGCCCGATGTGGCTGCCTGCACCCCCCGCCATTGTCTCCAAACTTGCATCGCCCGCATGGGCTGCGCTGATGAGGGTGGCGCTTGCGTCCTTGCGCGGGTCGGCGCTGTACAGTCCGGGCTGGTCGGTGAGAATGACGAGCGCATCGGCCTCGATCAGGTTGGTGACCAGCGCGCCGAGGGTGTCGTTGTCGCCGAATTTGATTTCGTCGGTGACGACGGTGTCGTTCTCGTTGATGATCGGAATGACGCCGAGCTTGAGCAGGGTGCGCAAGGTCGAACGCGCGTTGAGATAGCGTTCGCGGTCTGCGAGGTCGGCATGCGTGAGCAGCACTTGCGCGGCGTGCAGCCGGTGCTGGCGAAATGCGCTTTCGTAGGCTTGCACCAGACCCATCTGGCCGACGGCGGCGGCGGCCTGCAGTTCATGCACGGCGCCGGGTCGCTGTTTCCAGCCCAGACGCTGCATGCCCTCGGCAATGGCGCCGGAGGAGACGAGCACGACTTCGCAGCCGTGCGCGCGCAGGGCGGCGATCTGCCGCGCCCAGTTGCCGATGGCCTGCGTGTCGAGGCCGGTGCCGCCGTTGGTGACCAGGCTGCTTCCGACTTTCACGACGATGCGTCTGGCTTGCGTGAGTACGGACTTCATAGCGAGGGGTCGTAAATCTCGATCCCGGATTCCTGCGCGCCGGCGCTGACCGCTTCCTGTTCCAGCGCGGCGATCTGGTCGAGATGTTCCATGATGGCGTAGGTCAGTTCCTTGCAGCCTGCGCCGTTGATGGCGGAAATGGTGAAGTGGCGCGTGTCCTCGCCGTAGGCTTTCAGGAAAGCGGCCACCTTCTCCTCGGGGTCGGGCAGCAGGTCGAGTTTGTTCAACACCAGCCAGCGCGGCTTGTGGTACAGCGCTTCGTCGTATTTTTTCAGTTCGTTGATGAGCGCGTGCGCTTCGTGCACCGGATCGACGCCTTCGTGCAGCGGGGCCAGATCGACCAGATGCAGGAGCAAACGGGTGCGTGCCAGATGGCGCAGGAACTGGTGCCCCAGCCCGGCGCCTTCCGCCGCGCCCTCGATCAGGCCTGGAATGTCGGCGATGACGAAACTTTTCTGGTCGGAGACGCGCACCACACCGAGATTCGGGTGCAGGGTGGTAAAGGGGTAGTCGGCCACCTTGGGTTTGGCGGCGGAGACTGCGCGGATAAAGGTCGATTTCCCGGCATTGGGCATGCCGAGCAGGCCGACGTCGGCCAGCACCTTCAGTTCAAGTTGCAGTTCGCGCCGTTCGCCTTCCTCGCCGGGGGTGCACTGGCGCGGGGTGCGGTTGGTGCTGGATTTGAAATGCAGGTTGCCGAGGCCGCCCTTGCCGCCGCGGGCGAGCAGGATTTTCTCGCCATCGCGCGCGAGGTCGGCGATCATCTCGCCGCTGTTGATGTCGGTGATGACGGTGCCCACCGGCATGTGCAGGATGATGTCGTCCGCGCCCTTGCCGTAGCAATCCGCGCCGCGTCCGGATTCGCCGTTCTTTGCGCGGTGCATGCGCGCGTAGCGGTAATCGACCAGGGTGTTGATGTTGCGGTCGGCCACGGCATAGACGCTGCCGCCGTGACCGCCATCGCCGCCGGCCGGTCCGCCTTTTTCAATGTACTTCTCGCGCCGGAAGCTGGCCGCGCCGTTGCCGCCGTTGCCGGCAATGACCTCGATTTTCGATTCGTCGATGAATTTCATGTTGAATTGGCCCTTAAGGCGTCTCGATCATTCAAGCTTTGCCCAAATGCGAGCAACTCGGCCGTCGGGATGAAAGCTGGCTTATGGGGATGCCCTAAATAAAAAAGCCCTACCTTGCG
Source organism: Sideroxydans sp. (assembly GCA_036171955.1). GTDB lineage: Bacteria > Pseudomonadota > Gammaproteobacteria > Burkholderiales > Gallionellaceae > Sideroxyarcus. The sequence continues at coordinate 1,224 of JAVHSB010000002.1, read as the reverse complement.
ATAGGGCTCATTCTAACTGTTTGTGCCGATCAGGCGGGGACGATGCTGACCGTCTTGCGCTTTTGCGCCCCCTTGATTGCGAATTGCACCTTGCCGGTGAGTTTTGCAAACAGGGTGTGGTCCTTGCCCATGCCGACATTGTCGCCGGGGTGCACTTGGGTGCCGCGCTGGCGCACGATGATGCTGCCGGCGTTGATCAGTTCGCCGCCGTAGCTTTTGACGCCGAGTCGTTTCGAATGCGAGTCGCGCCCGTTACTGGTACTGCCGCCGCCTTTTTTCGATGCCATGTTCTAGCTCCTTTTGCTTAAGCGGAGATGCCGTCGATGCGGATCTCGGTATAGTTTTGACGATGCCCCTGGTGCTTCTGGTAATGTTTGCGGCGACGCATCTTGAAGATGGTCACTTTGTCGTGGCGGCCGTTGGCGACGATGGTCGCCTTGACCTTGGCGCCGCTCAGCAGGGGCTGGCCCACGCTGATCTTGTCGCCGGCGCCGACCATCAGCACCTGATCCAGAACGATCGCGCTGCCGACTTCGCCGGCAAGCGTTTCGATCTTGAGAGTTTCGCCTTCGACAACGCGATACTGCTTGCCACCCGTCTTGATTACTGCGTACATGACTACCTCGCTTGATGCGGTTTTTAGTTACGGCATAACCCGATGGCCAGCCTCGACTGAAAACTCGGTTTTTCAGAGCCGCGCATTATACATAAACAGCGCAAATCGTCAAAAGCATTTTTACGCCCGGGAATCCCGCTGCGTGGATGGCCGATTTAACGGCGCATCGAGTCGAAGAACTCGGCGTTGTTCTTGGTCGCCCTGACCTTGTCGAGCAGGAATTCCATCGCTTCCAGCTCGTCCATCGGATAAAGCAGTTTGCGCAGGAGCCAGATGCGTTGCAGGATGTCCTGCTTGATCAGCAGCTCTTCCTTGCGGGTGCCGGAGCGGTTGACGTTGATCGCCGGATAGATGCGTTTTTCGGCCATGCGGCGGTCGAGGTGGATCTCCATGTTGCCGGTGCCCTTGAATTCCTCGTAGATCACATCGTCCATGCGGCTGCCGGTGTCCACCAGGGCGGTGGCGATGATGGTGAGCGAGCCGCCTTCCTCGATGTTGCGTGCCGCGCCGAAGAAGCGCTTCGGGCGCTGCAGGGCGTTGGCATCCACGCCGCCGGTCAGCACCTTGCCGGAGGAGGGGATCACGGTGTTGTAGGCGCGCGCCAGGCG
>JAVHSB010000001.1:0-6586 GCA_036171955.1 Sideroxydans sp. | reverse complement strand
CGGCATGCTGAACGCTTCCGGCTCGTTCGATGTTGCCGAAGATGGCCGTTTATCCGGAAACTTCGGTTCCGAGATCAAGATGCGCGCCGGGAATAATCCGCTGGTCCTGTCCGGTACATTGAGGGAGCCCAGGCTCCAGGCGCGTTGAAAGGTATTAGCGGAAAATATTGAAGATTCCGCCCATTCCCCCGGATTTCTTCTCGGGAGTTGGCTGCGCAGGGATCTGCGGCCGCGGCGCGGGTTTGTGATTGTTTGCCGGCAGTTCTGTCTTGGTCAACCCCACCATTTCGCGCGCGACGTTGAGTTGCTCGGCAAGGTCGTCGAGGAAGGTGGTGCATTTCCCCGCATCGCAGCCAAGCCTGGAGGACGCCGACACGTTTTGCCAGGCCACGAATTTGGCTTTGCCTGGTATCTGCAGATTGGCGACCGTCACCACATCGACATAATCGGCCGCACCCGAAGCATTGTTGCGCTGGAGGTTTTCATAACCGGCGACGACATCGATCAATTCTTGCGGAAAATGCCAGCTATTCAGCAAGGCGATGCCGACACGGCTTGAGAAACGTCGTATCAATGCTTCCAGTTCCGGCTGTTCCAGCCGCGGATGGAAGCGATCGGCATAGATGCACAAGGGCAATACGCCCAGATTGTGCACCATCCCGGCCAGCATGGCCTGTTCCGGATTCAAGTGCCTTTGATGGAGTGCCAGCACGTAACTGTTGGCGGCGACCATGCGGCTATGTTCCCACATGTTTTTCAGTTGGCGGTCGATGATCGGGCTGTCGGCGCGGAACAGTTTGCTCATGGCTACGCTCAACACCAGGTTGCGCAGCATGCGATAGCCCAGCCGCGCGATGGCGGCGCGCAAGGTGTCCACGCGCATGCCGCCGGCAGCGGCGCTGTTGGCAGCCTTGATGATGTGGGCCGAGATGACCGGGTCGGTCGCCAGCAGATTGACCAGTTGGTCGGCCGAGACGTTGGGATCGTCGATCAGAGTGCGAACCTTGTTTGCGACCTCCGGCAAGGTCGGCAATTCGAGCTGGCCGGAATCGATGGCGGACAGGATCTCATCCGCGATTGCCTGCTGATCATGTGCCATGAGTTTATTTCAGGGCTTGGGCGATGCGCGACAGGGCTTTTTGCAGATTATCCATCGAGGTGGCAAAGGACAGGCGGATATAGCCCTCGCTACCGAAGGCGGAACCGGGCACCACCGCCACGCCCGCCTGCACCAGCAGATATTCGGAAAACGCCAGGTCGGTCGCCTCCTTGAGGGTGCCTTTCGCGTGCAGCGTGGCGATCGCCTTGCGTGCATCCGGGAAGGCATAGAAAGCGCCGCCGGCCTTGAGGCAACTCAAGCCGGGGATTCGATTCAGTTCGTTCACCACGAATTCATGCCGCTCGCGGAAGGCTTTGACCATCGGCGTAATGCAGTTCTGGTCGCCGTTCAATGCCGCTTCCGCCGCCACCTGCGAGATCGAGGTCGGGTTGGAGGTGCTTTGCGACTGCACGTTCTCCATCGCGGTGATGATGTTCTCCGGGCCGGCCGCATAGCCGATGCGCCAGCCGGTCATGGCGTAGGCCTTGGAAACGCCGTTCAGCACCATGGTGCGCGGTTTCAGGTCGGGACATGCATCGAGAATGTTGACGAATTTGCCATCGACCAGCGAGATGTGTTCATACATGTCATCGGTGGCGATCAGGATATTCGGGTGTCCGCGCAACACGTCACCCAGCGCCTGCAAATCTTCCAGCGAATAGACTGCGCCGGACGGATTGCTCGGACTGTTGATCACGACCATCCTGGTTTTCGGAGTGATCGCTGCCTTAAGTTGCGCCGGCGTCATCTTGAAACCCTGTTCGATGCCTGCCTGCACGATGACCGGTTTGCCTTCCGCGATGAGCACGATATCGGGATACGACACCCAATACGGGGCGGGAATGATCACTTCATCTCCGGGATTGACGACGGCGAGGGCGAGGTTGAAAAAGCTCTGCTTGCCGCCGCACGAAACCAGAATCTGTTTTGCGCTGTAGTCCAGCCCGTTGTCGCGCTTGAACTTGGCGATGATCGCTGCCTTCAGTGAAGCGGTGCCGCCGACCGGGGTGTATTTGGTGAAGCCTTTGTTGATCGCGCCAATCGCCGCGTCCTTGATGTGCTGCGGCGTGTCGAAATCAGGTTCGCCCGCACCGAGTCCGATGATGTCTTTTCCTTCTGCTTTGAGCTTGGCGGCACGCGCCGTGACTGCGAGGGTGGGGGATGGTTTGATGGCTTGCACGCGGCGGGAGAGTGACACGATTTTTCCTCTTGGGTTGATGGTCGGCGCGAATTATACGCGCCCCTTTGGGGGAGGTGAATCGCTATTCTGCGGGGTGATGCGTCCAATAGTGCGCGTGGGTTCTGCGGTAGGGTTCAAGGCTCATCCGTGCCGCATCCATCTCGACCAGAATGGCGCCGTCCTCGTCCGAACGCCAGAGTTTTGCCCCGCTTTGCACATAGCGTCTGACGGTGGCGGGGTGGGGGTGATGGAAACGGTTGCGGTAGCCGGCGGTGAATACGACATGGGCGGGCGCGACGGCAGCGACGAATTCGGCGGTGGAAGAAGATTTGCTGCCGTGATGCGGAGCGACCAGCAGGCTGGCGGGCAATTTGTCGCGATGCTGCGCAAGCAGGCGTTCTTCGGCAGCGCGTTCGATGTCGCCGGTGAGCAGCAGATGCTGTTCGCCGATGCCGACCCGCAATACGCAACTTGTATTGTTGTCGTGTTTCTTGTCATCCGCGGCCGGTGCGGCCGGATGCAGCAGCTCGAACGACACGCCATCCCAATTCCAGGCATCGCCGTCGCGGCAGGGATCGACCTTGCCCGTGCCATCCAGCAGCGGATGTGCGGCGGATACCGAGGTCTTGATCCACCCTGGTTGCAGCGCAGCGAGCACCGAAGCTGTGCCGCCGACATGATCCAGATCGGCGTGGCTCAATATCAATCCGTCGAGGCGGCTGAAGCCCATGGCGCGCATGGCCGGAACCAGGATGCGGTTTCCGCTGTCGGCCTCCCCGGAATAGTCGGGGCCGGTGTCGAACAACAGGGTGTGCCGCGCGGTCTGCACCGCCACCGCCAGTCCCTGTCCGACATCGAAGATCACGATGCGTGCCGTATCGGCTTGCGGTGCCTGCGGCACGACCATGAACATCGGCAGCAGCAGGATCATGCCAAACCAGCGCAAGGGAAAGCCGCGCGGGGCCAGCACCCAGGCCGCGCCCAGCACGCCCAGCAAGATGCTCCATGCCGGCGGGGCATGCTGGACCCACACCGCCACGGGCAGTCGGTCCAGCCATTGCAGGAATTCCATGCACAGCGCAAGCAGCCAATGGGCGAGCGGCAACAGCCAGTCCAGAGGCGGCAGGACGGCGAGCAGCGTCAGGGGCACGACCACCAGGCTGACCAGTGGGATTGCCAGCGCATTGGCGAGCGGGGAAACCAGCGAGAGTTGCTGGAACAGGGCGAGCAGGGGCGGGATCAGGCCGACCATCATCCCCCATTGCACCCGTGCGTAAGTCGGCAGCCAGTGCGGCTGCCCGAGCCGGTTCGCCGTGATGTAAAAGATCAGCGTCACCGCGCCGAAGGAAAGCCAGAAACCGGGGGCAAGCACCGCCCAGGGATCGACCAGCAACACCACGAACAGGGCAGACGCGAGCATCTGGCTCGGCGCGACATTGCGCGACAAAAGCAGCATCGCGGCGAACGTGCCGAGCATGAACAGGGTGCGTTGCGCCGGGATCTCGAAGCCGGAGAGCATGGCATAACCGAGGGCGACAAATAATCCCGCCAGCGCGGCGGCCTTGCGCGCCGGGAAATGCAGGGTCAGACGCGCACTGCGCCGCCACAGCCAGTAGGTCAGCGCGAAGAACAGGCCGGACAGCATGGTGATATGCAGACCGGAAATGCTCATCAGATGATTGATGCCGGTGCGGGTAAACAATTGCCATTGCGCGAACGGGATGCTGGCCTGGTCGCCCACGGCAAGCGCGACCAGGACGCCGGCATAAGGAGCATCCCCCATTTTTTGCAGGAAACGGTCGCGCACGCTTTCGCGCAGCCGTTCGATTCCGTAGCCATCAACCCCTTGTGCCAAACGCTGCTTCTCGCCTTTGGGATGCACATAGCCCGTGGCCCCCAGTTTGCGTTCCAGCATCCACGCCTCGAAATCCTGGCCGTGGGGATTGCTCGTGCCATGCGGCTGTTTCAGACGCACGGTAAAGCGCCAGCGCTCGCCCGCGTGAACCTCGCCCGCTGCCTGCTGGCTGGCAGCATATGTGGCGAGCAGGATTCTGCGCGGGACATGCGCCCCCGCTGTCGCCACCGTTTCGACATCGAATGCAAAGCGTTGTCCGCGTTCATGCGCGCGCGGCATCTCGGCGACCACGCCGGTGAGCATGATGTCCCGGCCTTGCCACTCCGGTGGCAGGGTGTCGGACAGGCGTCCGTCGGCGACCCAGGCCGCATAGGAGAATCCGAGCAGGGTGGCGGACGCGAGGACCAGCGCAAGCCGCAGCCCTTGCCAATCGCGGCGAGCGTTGCGCGGCAGGAACAGGCAGAGTGCCGCCAGCGGCCAGTAGGCGGGTAATGACGGAAGCGTTTCCTGCTGTTGCAGCAGCCACACGCCCAGCGCGAAAAAGAGGGTGAAGGAAACCATGCGCCTAGCCTAACCGACCATTACAATCCCGTCATGCGCAAATTTTTCCGCACTCATCTTCCAAACCGCGCGGGTGTTTTGCAGTACCGCTGGTTACAACCGATCCGGCACTGGCTACATCATCCCAACTTGTGGCATCTGCATCGCCGTTCGGTCGCGGGCGGCGTAGCCATCGGCTTGTTCTGCGGACTCATCCCCGGCCCATTACAGATGATCTCGGCGGCGCTGCTGGCGATCTGGTCGCGGAAAAACTTGCCGGTCGCCGTCTTCACGACGCTCTACACCAATCCCTTCACCATCGTGCCGCTCTACCTGCTGGCGCATCGGATCGGCCAATGGGTGAGCGGAACGGCGAATGGCGCGTCCGTGCCGGTGTTTCCGGAAGTGCATTGGCATGACTGGGTCTCGCCGGTGTGGGGATGGCTGATGACGCTGGGTCAGCCTTTGCTGGTCGGCCTGCCGTTGCTTGCCGGCGGACTGGCGGTGGCGGGGTATGTCGTCGTGCGTCTGGGCTGGCGTGTGATGGTGATCTGGCGCTGGCGCCGGCGTGCCGCCCGCTCCCCGCGCTGATGCGCAGGGTTGCGTCAGGCAGCCTGCAACACCCCGTCCACCAGTCGCAGCTGACGCTGCATCCTGCCGGCGAGTTCAAGGTCGTGGGTGACGATGATGAAGCTGGTGTTGAGCTTGGCATTGAGCGATTGCATCAGGTCGAACAGGGCGCTGGCACTGGTGCGGTCGAGATTGCCGGTCGGTTCGTCGGCCATCACGCAGGCGGGTTGGGTGACCAGCGCGCGCGCCACGGCCACGCGCTGGCGTTCGCCGCCGGAAAGTTCGGCGGGCAGGTGGCCGATGCGGTGGCCGAGTCCGACTTGTTCCAGCATCGCTGCGGCTTGCGGATGTGCTGCGGCAGGTTTCATGCCGCGGATCAGCAGCGGCATGGCGACATTCTCCAGCGCGGTGAATTCGGGCAGCAGATGATGGAACTGATAGACAAAACCGAGCGAACGGTTGCGCAGTTCGCCGCGTTGCGCCTCGTTCAACTTCGCCACGTCTTGCCCGAGAATGCTGACACTGCCGGAGGAGATTGTATCCAGCCCGCCGAGCAGATGCAGCAACGTGCTCTTGCCGGAACCCGATGCGCCGACGATGGCGATACGCTCCCCGCGCGCCACGTCGAGGTTGACGCCATTCAGCACGGCGACGCGCAGGTCACCTTGCGCGTAGGTCTTGCGCAGGTCACGGCAGGAAATCACCGACCTCCCGCCCAATCCTGAATCCTCATTCCTCAATCCTGATTTACTCATAGCGCAATGCCTCCGCCGGCTGCGTCTGTGCCGCGCGCCAGCTGGGATAGAGGGTGGCCAGCAGGCTGATGAGGAATGACATGCCGGCGACCACCAGCACATCGCCCTGTTTCAGGTCGGAAGGCAGCTCGCTGATGTAATAGAACTCCTTGGACAGGAACTGCACGCCGAACAAGTGTTCGATGAAGGGCACGAGTGTGCCGATGTTAAGCGCCAGCAGCACGCCGCCCAATACCCCCAATCCCATGCCGATGAGGCCGATCAGCATGCCCTGCACCATGAAGATGCGCATGATGCTTTGCGGCGACGCGCCCAGCGTGCGCAGGATCGCGATGTCGGCCTGTTTGTCGGTGACGGCCATCACCAGCGTGGAGACGATGTTGAACGCGGCGACCAGCACGATCAGGGAGAGGATGATGAACATCATTTTCTTTTCCATCGCCACCACGCTGAAATAGTTGGCGTTCTGCCGCGTCCAGTCGGTGACCCAGGCATCGGGCGGGAGGAGGCGCTCAAGTTCTGCCGCGACTTGCGGCGCCTGATCCAGATCGTGCAGGCTGCCGCTGATTCCGCTCACCGCGTCGCCC